>CANORX010000096.1 GCA_947569225.1 uncultured Clostridia bacterium | reverse complement strand
AAAAATACCATCAAAAAGAGTACCACAAAAGAATACTTAGTCATATCCTTATGACTAGGCCAACGAACCATTTTCCCTTCATTTTTTACATCTTTAAAAAATCCTCTCATAACTCCTCCATAAAAAAAACACTTTCCTGTGTGTATCTAAAATATACCACAACTTTATGCTTTTTTCAACTAATTTATAACATTTTTTAAAATATTAATCACTAACAATATCATATTCCCAAGTACTAATACCACCAAAATTACTAACATTAGTATACCCTAATGAAACTAAAATATCACTAGCTGTAACACTTCTATTACCACTTCTACAATAAACTAAAATAATTGCATCTTTATCATCAACTACACTTTCAACCTTTTCTTCTATTAAATCTAAAGGAAGATTAATAGCATTTTTAATATGCTCACTCAAAAATTCACTTTCAGTTCTAACATCTAAAATAATAGCGTCTTTTTCACTATTCATAATCTCATATGCTTCACTACCACTTATATTCTTATAAGTAATAGCATTTTCATTAGAACTACATCCTACCATAAAAATCAAACAAATTAATATAACTACAACTTTCTTCATAATCTAATTCTAACATAACTACATAAAATATTAAAGCATAATTATCTTTTATTTATCTCTTCATTAAGTATCTTAGACACCATACTAGGATTAGCCTTACCACCACTTGCTTTCAAAACCTGTCCTACAAAAAATCCAATAATATTAGTCTTTCCACTCTTATAAGTCTCTAACTGAGGTTGATTCTCATCAATTACCTTATTAACTATATCTCTTATCTTACCCTCATCACTAATCTGTTCCATTCCCTTTTCACGAACTATATCACTAGGACTCTTCTCCTCCTCTAACACTAAAAGAAAAACATCCTTAGCTTGTTGACTACTAATCTTACCACTATTAACTAAATCAATTAAAGAATAAAGCATATCAGGTGTCATATAAACTTCATTAATACTCTTATCATTATTATTCATATATCCTAAAAGTCTAGTAGTAATCCAATTACTAGCTTCCTTTGCATCAGCCCCTAGTTCTAAAACCTTCTCAAAATAATCACTAATATCCTTACTCTTAACTAAAGTCTTAGCATCCTTTTCACTTACTCCCAAACTAACATACTTAAGTCTTCTCTCATAATGTAAAACTGGTATCTCTCTTCTTATCTCACTCAAAAACTCATCACTTAAACTAACAAGAGGAATATTAGGTTCAACATAATACTTATAATCAACTGCATCAACCTTCTCACGCATGCCTACAGTCTTACCTTCATCATCTACCCATCTACGAGTTTCCTGAATAACTACCCCACCATTACTTAAAATCTCTTCTTGTCTCTTCTTCTCATACAAAATAGTCTCTTTAACACTATTAAAAGAATTAATATTTTTAATTTCAGCTCTAACACCAAAATGAGTATCAGTATCTTTCATCATAGAAATATTAACATCAACCCTTAACTGTCCCTTATCACTAGAAGCCTCACTAACATCAGTATACTTAATAATACTTCTCAAATTCTCTAAAAATTGCACTACCTCTTCCTCATCACTAAAACATGGTTCAGTAACTATCTCTACTAACGGAACACCGCATCTATTATAATCTAACAAACTATAATCTAAGTGGTGTTCCATACTAGCAGTATCCTCTTCTAAATGTAACTGATGAATACCACACCTTTTAACTTTACCATCTATCTCTATATCTAAATAACCATTTCTTCCAAAAGGATTAGTCATCTGTGTTATCTGATACCCTTTAGGTAAATCAGGATAATAATAATTCTTTCTATCAAACTTAACGACATTAGGAACTTCACAATTTAAAGCCATTGCAAGCTTAATAGCTTTTCTTATACCCTCTTTATTAGGCAAAGGTAAAATACCTGGAAATGCTAAATCTATAACACTTAAATTAACATTAGGATTATTATTATATTCATTCTTACTACTTGAAAACATCTTAGAGTTAGTATTTAACTCACAGTGCACTTCTAAACCTATAACTGCTTTATACATACTTTATTTCACCTCACACACTAAATCTTTTAAACCAGTAACACTCTCAATAGAATTAGCAATATTTAAACACATTGCATCCTCTTTCTGTGGACAAGTCAAAGTAATACCAACAGGCATATCATTAACCATACCCATAGGTAAAGTAATACTAGGATACCCTCCAAAATTACCTATAAGCAAATGATTCTCTAAAAGCAAATACTCATCATCTAACCTATCTGCTTCATGATTAGGAATCGTCTTAGGAGCAACACCTCCACTAGTAGGTAAAACAAAACCATCATACTCTTTAAATAACTCATTCATTTTCTCTACTATCATACGTCTTGCTCTCTTAGCATTAAGAAATAACTTCTCCTGATTCTCTCTTTCTAAAACATAACTTCCAATAACAAACCTTCTCTTAATCATCTCTCCAAAACCTTTACTTCTAGTATTAAACATAACCTCTTCTGGACTATTACCACTCTCTCTACTTCCAAAAATAAAACCAGTTAAATTACTATTATTACTAGTAGACTCAGCACAAGAAATAATAAAATAAATAGGATACAAACACTCTAAAAGTTTCTTATCAAAACTAACCTCTTGAACTACTACTCCTTTACTTCTTAACTTATCTAAAGTCTCATTAAAAACTCTAATAACCTCTTTAGACTCTTCCGTTTTAGCACTTTCAACTATCTCTTTAATATAAAATAACTTCTTAGCTGAAACATCTTTATCAAGTACATCCGCGTATTTTATATTATCATTAGAAAGTGTTGTCATATCAAAGTCATCCCTACCCTTAATAACATCTGTCACAATTGCCACATCTTTAACATTTCTAGCAAAAACACCTACATGATCCAAACTACTAGCAAAAGGGAAAAGACCAAATCTACTAACACGTCCATAAGTAGGCTTATACCCTACAACGCCACAAAAACTAGCAGGTTTTCTAACACTATCACCGGTATCACTTCCTATACTAAAAGGAACCATACCAGTAGCAACACTAACAGCAGAGCCAGCACTACTTCCACCTGGAATATGTTCTAAATTCCAAGGATTTTTAACGGCGCCTGTATGTCCTGTAAGTCCACTTCCACCCATAGCAAGCTCATCCATTACTGTCTTACCAACTAAAACTGCACCAGCTTCTTTAAGCTTTTTATAAACAGTACTATCAAAAACAGGAACATAATCTCTTAATATATTAGAACTACCTGTAGTTAAAATACCTGATGTAGAAAAATTATCCTTTAATGAATATGGAACACCACTAAGAACACCTTCTTTATTAAAGCACTCATACTTATCCATAATAGTAACAAAAGAATTAAGAGTACTCTGACTTCTCTTACACTCATCTATCACTTGATTAAACAACTCTTCTTTATTATCTATTAATTTAATCTCTTCTATACTCTTATTCATTTATGCCACCACCTTTGGACTCTTAACACAACCATCTTTAACTTCTTTAGCATTCTTAAAAGCCTCTATACTACTTAAACTATCACTCACATTATCTTCTCTCAAACATGCATCATCCAAAATAAATGGAAAATCCATAGGCTCATATTCACTAATACCTACAAGATTATCAAGTAAATTCATCTGCTCAAATAACACATTAAACTCACTAACCAAAGTCTCTAACTGACTATCTTCCATATCAAACTCTAAACTTCTAGCATACTTCTTTAAATACTCTTTATTCATAATACTCCCTCACCTTACTATCGCTTTCTTACCACAAAAAACTACTACATACTGTTTTATTTCTTCTACACTCTCAAGTACTAACTCTTTATAATACTCTTTCTCTTTCATCTGCATAGTCCCTTCTTCTGCCTTTTCTTCCATCTTACTCTCATTGTCACTTACCTTAAACTCTAATAATAAACCTACACTTTTATCTTTCCTTAAAACCATTAAATCATATCTTCCACTTCCAGCCTCTCTATTAGATTTAACTATATAATTCTTATTACTTAAAAATGATGAGAGCAACCCTAATGTATATCCATGATAAAACATTTCTTTAACATCATAATAACTAATACCTAGTAGTAACTTATTAATTATTTTCTCTACTAGAATTTTATCACCACTTAACAAACCATTCTTAAACTCACGCAAATTAACTATATAATCTGCATCCTCATTAAACATTATACTCTGTACTATTTTTATAAAATCATTCTT
>CANORX010000095.1 GCA_947569225.1 uncultured Clostridia bacterium | reverse complement strand
AAAATAATACTTCTATTATTCGCACCTACCCAAATAATCAAAACTGGTCCCAAAGCTACTTTAGGCAAACTATTAAATATAGTAAGATAAGGGTCTATTACCTTAGAAAACATATCACACTTATAAATAAGAATTGAAACTAAAATACTAACAACACCTGTAATCAAGAAAGAAATAATAGTTTCATTTAAAGTAACACAAATATGATGAATTAAATCTCCTGTCTTAAAAAGATCAAAAATAGTCTTAAAAATCCTACTAGGAGAACTTGTAATAAAAGAATTAATAATTCCATAGTTAGCAAGAACTTCCCAAACTACTAACAAAAACATAGCAATAAACACTTGTAAAAATAAAGTTAAAAATCTATCTCGCTTATATTTTCTTAAAAATTGCTTTTGTCTTCTAGACTCACTCATCAATATCCCTCCATAGCTTATCATAATAAATAGCAAACTCTGGTGTTTTTCTATTCTCTATTGGAGTAGACTTATTAGTAAGACTAATCTCATAAACACTCTTAATACTAGCAGGTCTTTTAGAAAGAACTACCACTCTATCAGAAACTGAAACAGCTTCACCAACATCATGAGTAACCATAATTGCAGTAATTCCTTCATTCTTAATAATTTTATAAATATCATCACTAACCTTAAGCCTAGTCTGATAATCCAAAGCTGAAAAAGGCTCATCTAAGAAAATCAAATCAGGCTTAGTAGCAATAGTTCTAATAAGAGCAACTCTCTGTCTCATACCGCCAGACAAACTACTAATCTTTTTATTAGTAAAATTACCCAAACCATACTTATTAAGTAAAGACCTAACATACATTTCATTCTCTTTAGTAAATTTCTTTTGTATCTTCAAACCCAAAGAAGCATTCTCAAGCACAGTTAACCAAGGAAATAAAGTATCCTCTTGAAGCATATAACTAGTTTTAACAGAATCCTTAAAACGTATCTTGCCAGAATAATCACTATCTAAACCAGATAAAATATTTAAAAGTGTACTCTTCCCACAACCACTAGAACCAATAATAGATAAAAATTCCCCTTCTTTAACATCTAGAGATAAATTACTAACAGCAACTATCTCACCATTCAAGCTATTATAACACTTAGATAAATTACTAATAGATAAAATATTACTCATTAAAAGAATTATCTACTATCTTATCAAAATCTATTCTCTCTGTTAAAGCATCATTATATTCCATTAAATCTAATAAATTATTATAAGCGTCCTCTCTAATATAAGTAGTATCCCACCATGAATCAGCACTTTTATAACGTTCTACCACCTTAACTAAATCATCTGCATCAGTATCTACAAACTCATCTTTAATTACACTAGCAATATCCTCTGAACTATTATCTTTAACATAATCAAGTCCCTTTTGTATTGCTCTATTAAACTTTTCTATTATATCTTTATTATCATTTAGATAACTCTTTTTAGTATGAAAAACAGTATAAGGCACTTCACCGCTCATAAGACCTATAGAAGCTAACACACAACCATAACCTTCCTTCTCTAAAGAAAGAGCAGTAGGTTCAAACAAATTAACAAAATCTCCTTGCTTTCCTATATAAGCACCACTTAAAGAAGCAAACTCAACTGAATTATCAACATTAACATCTTTAGAACTTAAACCATTCTTATAAAGTGCATAACGAAACACCATCTCAGGCATACCCTTACTTCTACCAGCAAGAACACTTTTCCCTTTGAGCATATTAGGATTAAAATTATCCTTTAAAGAACAATCGCCAACTAAAAATTGTCCATCACGCTTAGTCAAACTTGAAAAATTAACTAAATAATCATCTGCTCCATTATTATAAACATAAAGTGTAGCCTCTAAACCAGAAAGTCCTATATTAGCATCTCCAGACAAAACTGCACTAGCAACCTTATCAGCCCCACTTGTAAGAATAACATCTATATCTAGTCCTTCTTCCTCAAAATAACCATTATGAATACTTACATAAAATGGAGCGTAAAATACACTATGAGTAACTTCAGCAACCACAATTTTTGTATTCTCCTCTTTAGTCTTATCCTCATCTTTGAATGAAAAATAAACACCTAGAAAACCTATTAAACATAAAGCACAAATCCCAATGCCATAAAATATTTTTTTCACAAAAATACCTCACTTTCATTGGTAGTATATGCCTATATAAAAAAAGTGTTAATAACTACTAAATAAAGTGAAGTTTTATTTTAAAATACTTTTAGGATAAGCCTCTCTCTTATCTGTCTTTCCTAAAAGATAATCTATACTAGTATTATAAAAATCTGCTAAATTACTCAAATAATTAATAGGAATTAATCTCTTACCAATCTCATACTCACTATATTGTTGTTGTTTAATCTCTAAAACCTTAGCAATATCTTTCTGTAATAAATCATTATCTTCTCTAATTTCCCTTAATCTATCAATATTCATATATACATCACTTAAATATATTCTCATACAAAAGATATTTTGTCTTGATTATACAAAACATGTTTTGTATAATATCAATTAGAAGGAGTAAAAAATGAAGAAATATTTAATAGGAACAATAACTATTCTAACTCTAACATTAATAGGAATATCATATGCTTACTGGGTAGGCGTAGTAGAAGGAGAAGGTGCTAATATTTCTATTACATTAGACAAAGTACATATATTATTTACTGATAGCACAGAAATAGCAGACAACAAAGTAAGACCAGGATGGAGTACGACAAAAAACTTTACAGTAGAAAATCAAGGAACTACTGATTTTAGTTATGACATCTATATAAAAAATTTCATAAGTACACTAGAAACAGAAAACTATCTTCAATACAAAATAACTTCTACGAATGGATATAATATGACAGATTTTGAACCATTACCAAAAAGTAGTGAAGCAACTAATCAAGACCTAGCAACAGGAATAAACGTGCTAGCTGGAGTAACACAAGAATACACGATAGAGTTTAGATATGTAAATGACCCTGATGTAGATCAAAGCGAAGATATGGGAGCTAATTTTAGTGGGCAACTAATGATAGAAGCAACAAAAGAAACGAAACTTTATGATAAGTTACTATTAGACCACCCTACAATAAACACGAGAACTGATTTTGATAATGTATTTGGTAGTGAAACACCAACAACAGGAGTAATATATAAAGAAAGTACATACAGAGAAACACCAGAAAGTACAGGAAGTGAAAATAACAACAAAGATGTATATTACTTTGCAGGAAATGTTAGAGACAACTGGGTTAGTTTTGGCGGATACATGTGGCGAATAATAAGAACAAACGAAGATGGTTCTGTAAGACTTTTATATCATGGGTTTAGTACCATAGATGTAGAGGCATATATTGGTAACTCTCCATATAATTCTATAGATAATAACACAATATATTCAGGGTATATGTATGGAACTGCAGGTAGTATAGCAAACAATAGAAAAAATACGACTAGTTCAAAAATTAAGACTACAATAGATAACTGGTATAAAACGAATATATTTGATAAAAACTATGATGGTTATGTAAGTAAAACTGCAATATATTGTAATGATCGAGCAAGTGGCCAGTATGCAAGTAGCGGAGTAATGAACTATGCTGCTCGCGAAAGATTACAAGAGATTAGAAATAATGGTAGAATCCCTTCGTATCAATGTGGTCAAAACACTATGGGAGGATATACAACTATTAACGGACAATGGCAAATATTAAGCGGTCCATATACAAGTAGTAAAGCAGATGTAGCAGATAAATTCAGTGCAAATACAGGAAGTGGAGGAAATGGAAAACTACAGTATGGGGTGGCTTTGATGACAGCAGATGAGGTAAGTTTTGCAGGAGGAGTGCGAGATAAAAAAGCACCATATACATATTACTATTTGAATGGTTTAGATAACAGCTCTATTGGAAATAGAGACATGTGGACTATGACACCATATGGTATGGGTTCTTTTGATAGTGCAATGATTTTTAATGTTCAATTAAGTGATGTAAATGCTGGAATGTTAGATAATAGAAATGCGATAGGTTCTTTGCATATACGCCCAGTACTTTCTCTAAAATCATGTATTGAATGGAAAAGTGGAGATGGAACTCCAGAAAGTCCATATGAAGTAAAAATTAGTGACACTTGTAACGAATCAGTAAACTAAACAAAAATAAAATGTTGATAACATAAAACTTATCAACACTTTTTTATCTTATAGGAAATTTCAACCTATAAGAGAACTGACGAAAATGTGTTT
>CANORX010000094.1 GCA_947569225.1 uncultured Clostridia bacterium | reverse complement strand
TATTAATACCATTTTCACTTAGTGCTTAGTTTTTCATAAAACTTTTCACACTATCCTTTACTAAATAAATACACAAAATATAAACACAATGATGTTTATTTCAAATAGAAAATATTTTATCATTGTACATAAAACTCCTAAATGGAGTTTTTCTAATTATAGCATAAAAATTACAAGAACTACTCTTAAAATAGAAAAGTAGTTCTTATTTTATATCACATTTTTGCAAAATAAAAAGAGAATCACTTACTCTCTAATTTATTTTTAGCCTTAGAAGGAATATCATCAAACTGAACTTCTTCCCAAGAAACAACGCCCCTACTAATCATATACTTAATCTTAATATAAGCATCACTCCTTAACTCTCTAGTAGTTTCAAAAGAAATATCTTTTTCCTTACCATCTCTACTATAAGAAGTCAAAGTATACTTATACTTAAAATCAGTATCATCAATTTTCTGAACATTAGAATTATCAATAATAGTATAATAATCTTTAGACTCATAAAAAGCGAAATAAAACATCAAAGCACACAAACCTAAAAACAAAACCATACCAATAACACCTATACAAGCATTCTTAACATTCACTTTTTCTTCCCTCCTTTACAAAAAGCAATTATCAAAAACAAAAGTAACAAAACAACAAAAGGAATCAAAACTTCCAAAACAATATCTAAAGTCATAATTACTCCCTTATAATATTCTTACTATAAAGATAAGTAATAACAAAATATCCACCATAAATAAACACTAAAAACACAGAAGTCATAACAATAGAAACAAGAAGTTTTTCATTACCAATATTCTCAAGAACATAATTACAAAAAATAATACCAAAAACACTATGAACAATAGCAACTAACAAAGGAAACAAGAAGAAAATACCAATTTGTCTAAACAAAGACTTATTAATTAACTTCTCATCAGCCCCAAGTTTTCTTATAACCTTATATCTCTCCTTATTATCAGTACTCTCGCTTAGTTCCTTAAGAGCCAAAATCGCAGCACTAGAAATCAGAAATATAATACCCAAATAAAGACCAATAAACGTCACCATAGCCCCAAGACCGATACTATTATCATAACACGCTATCTTACTATTAGCTTTTAAATTAGTATTATTAATATAAGGATTACTTGAAAAACCATTAATAACATCTTCAACACTTTGTTTATCTTCCTTACTCAAAGCCTTATAATTAGCAATCAATATAGCAGTTTCTCTAGCACTTTCATCTAAAGCATCATCGGGAACAACAAAATATCCAGTATTAATATGATTAGGAGACATATAAATAAAACCATTAACATACTCACTATACTTAGGCTTATACTCCTTACCAAACAAATTAATCTTAGTACCAATTTTCAAAGCTTCATTCCTAATACCAGCCCAACCATCAAAGTCAGCTACCAAAACATACTCATCATCACTAAGAGTCAACTTTTCCAAATTAAAATACTCAGCTAACTTATTATAATCAGACAACTTCATAAAAGACTCATTAACATCATATATAAGTCTTGGATAAAGAGACTTAGCTTTTTCATAATAATCACCCAAAGTATCCTTAACTTTAACATCACTAGAAGCATAAGTATTAAACTCAAAAACATCAGTCAAATATCTATCAACATCAAAATCAAAATTACCAAGAGTTTCTTTTATACTCAAATGAGAATCTAAAACAGTAGGATCATCAAACTCACTAACAATATCTAAATCCTTATAAAACTGAATATCCATAGGAACTAAAACCTTTAAATTAGCAGTAATAGAATTCTTAAGAGACAAAGCGCTAGACAAAACGCAAATTGTAACAAAAAGCATCAAACAAATAATACTCATAGACATTACTGTTGTATTAACCCTACTACTAATTTGTTTAAGAGTAAAACTATTAAGTTCCTTAAAATAAACACCTTTCAACGACTTAAACAATCTAATAAGAAGCCCTGACAAACTCCAAAACAAGAAAAACGTTCCAACAATTCCCATAACAATAGGAACAAAAATCATTCTAACATCATCAAGAATACTAACTCCACCAGTAACCAAATAATAAGCAACACCTAAATCCACACAAGACAAAATAAAAATCAAAGTAGAAACAATAGGATTCTTAAGTTTCAAAGTCTCAGTTTTCTTTCCGTTCCTAATGAGATCAATTAACTTACACTTAGAAATACTAACAACATTAAAAACCATTACAATAAAATAAATAACACCAAAATAAATAACAGTCTTAACCGCAGCAGAAGTACTAAAAACAAAAGTAAAATCAGTAAAATCCGCTTCAAACATATTAGCAACCAGTAAACTCATTAACTGAGAAAGAAGAGTACCCAAAACAAGACCAATAAAAAGTGAAATAACACCAATGAAAATAGTTTCCAAAAGAAGGATCTTAGACACCTTTCTCTTACTCATACCAAGAGTCAAATAAACTCCAAACTCCTTACTCCTTCTCTTAATAAGAAATCTACTAGCATAAATAATAAGAAAGCCCAAAATAAATGAAACGAACACGCTAACAGCGCTAAGCATATTATTCATAAGTTTAATAATATCTCTAGTATTAGAAGAAACTCTCATCATAACAGTTTGACTATCTAAAGAATTAAAAATATAAAAAATAGAAATACCAAGAATCAAAGTAAAAAAATAAATAGCATAATCTTTAAAACTCTTCTTAATATTCTTAAAAGACAACTTATAAAGCATCGTTCAAGTCACCTCCAAGAAGAGTGACAACATCAATAATCTTGTCAAAAAATTCTTTCCTAGAAAGATTACCTTTAATTAATTCTGAAAAAATCCTTCCATCCTTAATAAAAATAACACGACTAGCATAAGAAGCGGTAAACGCATCATGAGTAACCATAAGAATAGTAGACATAAGTTCAGTATTCAAATAATTAAATCTCTCCAAAAGCATCTTAGCAGACTTTGAATCCAAAGCTCCAGTAGGCTCATCAGCCAAAACCAAACTAGGATTAGTAATAATTGCACGTGCAGCAGCCACCCTTTGTTTTTGACCACCACTCATTTGATAAGGGTACTTATTTAAAACCCCAGAAACATCCAAATCCTTACTAACCTTCTTAACCCTAGCATCTATCTCCTTAGCCCCAACACTTTGAATAGAAAGAGCAAGCGCGATATTCTCATAAGAAGTAAGAGTATCTAACAAATTAAAATCCTGAAAAATAAATCCCAATTCTTCACGTCTAAACTTATTAAGATCATTACCCTTTAACTTAGTAATATCCTGATCCTTAACATAAATATGACCACTAGTAACCTTATCAATAGTTGAAATAACATTAAGTAAAGTAGTCTTCCCACTTCCACTAGCGCCCATAATAGCAACAAACTCTTGCTTTTTAACTTCAAAAGAAATATTATCTATAGCCTTAGTCAAACTAGACTTATTACCATAATACTTCTCCACATTATCTAATTTTAAAACAGTTTCCATAAACATTTTCTCCCTTCATTAACAATTCTAATATTTAAAATGAAAAAAGTCGCTAGTTTAACATTACTAAAAATTACAAAATCGTAACATTTACTTTAAAACATCATAAAACTCATTCTTAGAAATAGTAATAAACACTTTAGTATACTCACCACTAACAGAATCAATAATAATCTTATGCCCTAACTTAGCACACAAATTCTTAACTATAAAAAGTCCCATACCAGTAGACTTAACATTATTCCTACCATTACTACCAGTAAAAGTTTTATCAAAAACCCTAGGTAAATCAAACTCACTAATACCAACACCATTATCTTCTAAAATCAAAGTAACACTATCATTACTTGACAAACAATAAATCTTAATAAAAGAATCCACATCTTCTCTTCTATACTTAATAGAATTATTAATAATCTGATTTAAAATAAACTCTAACCACTTAGAATCAGAATAAACCTTATAATCAATATCGCTAACACTTAAAACAATATCACTTTCCAAAAGATAATCCTTATTCCTTAAAAGAACACTATTAACACACTTATTCAAACTAATCTTATTAATACAATAATCCTTACTAGCATTTTCACTTCTAGTATAATACAAAATTTGTTCTAAATAATCATCAATCTTTTTCATTTGAAGTAAAGCACTCTTAGTAAACTTATCCTTATGATTATGCACTGTTAAAGTAAGACTAGAAAGTGGAATCTTAACTTCGTGAATCCACATCTCTACATAATCTTTAAAATCCTTAACCTGACTCTCAAAATGATGAAGATTTTCTA
>CANORX010000093.1 GCA_947569225.1 uncultured Clostridia bacterium | reverse complement strand
GTAGAGAGACTTTGACGTTTACATTTATGCCGAAAGAAACAGCTTTAGCTGGACAGTCTTTTCAACATAATGTGCCTTCTAAATATTTAGGTAGCAATAATTATAGTACAGTTATTTTGTCAACTAGACAGTGTGGATCTGTTATTAATTATGATAAATGGAAAATGGCTTATATGGCAGCAAATGATGCGGTGGTACGCGCTTGGAATGATTTGAAGTTCTGGGAGACTTTATATAATCATATAGGTGAATACGAAGAAGTTACTTATACTATGCCATGTTCTGATTCTAATGGATGTTGTTCAGGTGATTATAGTTGTGGAGAAGAAGAGGATGAATGTTGTGATGATGGATGTAGTGTAAGTTGTCCTGAGGATTATGATGTGTGGTATTGGGGAACTCATGGTTCTGGACCATTCCCTTATCAGATTACTCAACCAGGTGGTGGAACTACTATGTCAAATGCTACTCATCAAAGTGGAAGTGCTACTTGTGCTGCTAATTGTTGTGATGATGTATGTAAAGTTACAATTAAACCACCTACAGATGCGGCGATTAGAGCAGGACATCAAAGTGCAGTTGCAACTTATAAAGGTGCTGTAGATGAAAGAGAGAGATTAATTTACCGTTTAATGGATTGTAATTTTATGAATAAGTCTAATCAGATATTTAAAACAAAGACGTATTTTGTATCAGCTGCTGCTGGATCATATACGCCTCAACAGAGTCTTATTACTTATGATATGTTTTTACAAGATTTTCCTAACCCAACTGTAGATATTACTTATGAAGAGACAACTACTTATGCACATGAATATGATATAGCTTTTGATATTTCACATCCTGCTGAAAAGGTTACTAGTGAACCTAAAGAGGTTGTTAGAACTCATAGTGATGAGAAAGAATGGCAAGATTATTGTGGTGGAGGAGTAGAAAACGAGGAAGCTTGTGAAAGTGATTTAAGAGATTTAACTGAACAACCATTTAATGAATCGCATGATTTTTGGTATTGTACTGGTAGTGAAGAAGGGGCTATATGTAATAATACACCTATAACACTTCCTGTTAATACTTTACTTAATATAGTTGTTGATAAAGAGTTTGCTTATTATCAAGGAAAAGATTTTTATACTCAAGTGTATACAGGTCAGGTAAGAAATTCTCCAAGTAGTTTAGGGTATTGGATACCTTTAGATCCTAGAATATATCCTGTAGGAATTCAACGTTTAACTGGTGATTATGATATGGATGTTTTCTATGAAGATATTAATGCTGAAAATAGAAAAGTTAAGTTTGATTTTAATGATGGAGAGCTATATTGTGCTTATCATGTAATTAATGATTTGTCTAAGTTTGATTGTGATGATAGTGAACCAGGACATGAGTGTTATGATTGTGTAGGAAGTGATGATTGTGATCCTACAGATAAACCAGGAGGAAAGAATCCAATTAATATAGGAGTATATTTTAGAACTATTGATTTGATGGATATATTTCCAAATTCACAATATTCTCCTAGTATGAATAATACTTTACCTTCTAATACTCAAAGAGCAATAGGGCGTAATTGGAAGACTCCTAATGCTGTTCAAGTTATTGATGAAATACAGACGCTAGGAAATAAAGTATGGCAAGAGCCTTACCAATATAAAGTTACTTTGACTCCTTCTAATATTAAAGCTATTCAAAAGTCGAATATGTTAAAGGAAAAAGAAGGCGGATACCTAAATTATTCACTTATAAATTGTGGTGCAAATTTACATTGTGAAAGTGATTTCTTGAAGAATGAATTAAAGGAAATATTAGGTTCTAAGTACAGTACTTCATTCCAAAAGAATACTAGAGAAGGTCTTTATGATTATAGGATAAAGGGGTGATAAATAGTGAAAGAAACGTTTTGGACATATTTACTTATTGTTTTAGGACTTTTCGTAATAGTGGTTATGATTATAGTTCAAGATTTGACTGGAACAAGTGAAGAAGATTATTACCTTACTAAAGAAGTTATGCAAGCGGCTATGATAGATTCTATAGATTATGGTGTTTATAGACAATATGGTGAGATTAGAATTGTAGAGCAAAAGTTTGTAGAGAATTTTATTAGGAGATTTAGTGATAGTATTAATTCTACTAAAACTTATCAAATAGAATTTTATGAGATTTATGAAGAACCTCCTAAAGCTACAGTTAGAGTTAAGACTGGAACTAGTGAGTATCAAGTTTCTGCTGATTCGACAGTTGATTTTGATATTGTAACTATTTTAAGTGGAATTTTAGAAGAGAAAATACAATAGTTTAAAAAGTCTATGTGAATAGACTTTTTGTTGTTATTTAAATACAGTTAAGATATAATAATAAGTAGGAAGAAGGTGCTTTTAAAAATGAAACCATTACCAATAGGAAAGTCAGATTTTAAAAAATTAATAGAAGAAGAATGTTATTATGTGGATAAGACACAAGTAATAGAAGAATTGTTTAAAAGTAAAGCAGAAGTAGTTTTATTTCCACGTCCTAGAAGGTTTGGAAAGAGTTTATTTATGTCAATGTTAGATAACTTCTTTGATATAGATAAAAAGGAAGAAAATAAATATTTATTTGATGGGTTAAATATAAGTAAGTCACCTTATTATAAAGAATTAAATTCATATCCAACAATATACTTGAACTTTAAAGATATGAAAAGTGATAATTTTAAAAGTGCATTTTATATGTTTAAAAATATGATAGCAGAGTTATATAGAAATAAAATATATGTATTTGAGATTTTAGATGAAGAAGATAAAGAAAAATTTAAAAGAATAAAAGGAGAACAAGGGACAGAAGATGATTATAAAAATTCTTTGAAATATTTATCTACTTGGTTAGAAAGATATCATAAAAAAACAAGTAATAATATTAATAGATGAGTATGATGCTGCTATAAATGAAGGATATATTTTAGGATATTATGAAGAAATAATGAGTTTGATACAACCAGTATTGTCTAGTGCTTTAAAAGATAATAATAGTTTAAAGATGGGTGTATTAACAGGTGTTCTTAGAATAGGTGGTGCATCTTTGTTTAGTTCTTTTAATAATTTAAAAGTATATGATGTTATGAGTGAGAACTATAATGAATATTTTGGGTTTACAGAGAGTGAGACTAAAGAGTTAATAAGTAGTTATGGTTTAGAGTTAACAAGTGATGTAAAGAATTATTATGATGGGTATAATTTCAGTGGAATATCTATATATAATCCTTGGAGCATACTAAACTATGCAAATAGACGAGTATTAGAACCTTATTGGTTAAGTACAGGAAGTAATAAATTGATTAAAGATTTGTTAAGTAAGGTTGAAGATAAGACAGTAATAGAGAATTTAATAAAGGGAGAGGCAATAGTTTTTCTGTATGATAAGAGTATTACTTATGAAAGTTTTACAGATACAGAGGATTTAAATAATTTGTTAAATTTGTTATTAGTTAGTGGTTATGTTACTTTTGATAAAGAAGTTAGTGATGAGTTAGTTAAGTTAACATATTTTAAAGTTCCGAATAAGGAAGTTAAAGAGGATTTTATAAGAATAGTAGAGAGTATTAGTTATAAGAATAGGTTAGTTACTAATTTTAAGTATAGATATTTTTTAATGGCATTTATAAATGGAGATAAGGTGTTTATAGAGAAGTTTATAAATGATATATTACCAAGTATGAGTTATTATGATACTTATGAGAGTTTTTATCATGGATATAGTTTAGGGTTGTTTAGTTTGTTTTTAAGTAATGATAATTTTATTGTTAGATCAAATAGAGAAGCAGGAAGTGGAAGGTATGATATTATGATAGAGAAAATAGATAGGTCTGTAGGAATTATAATAGAGTTTAAAGTGTGTGAGGAAGAAAGTGATATGGAACTAAGTGCTAAGGAAGCTATTAAACAGATGAAAGAGAAAGAGTATTATAAAGAGTTGGTGTTAGATAAAGTAAGTAATATTATGGAGTATGTTATAGTTTTTAGTAAGAAGAAAGTTATAGTGAGATAGTATGTTTTTAAATATATACATGTTTGTATATGTTTTTTTATATAGGTGGATTTTTTTCTTTAAAAGCTCTTATAATTAAACATTTTGTGTAATACTTTTATTATACTTGTTGATTTATTTAGAGTAAGATATAATGTATATGGAATATTTAATAAGTTGGGTGATATCTCTACTCTTTTAATAGAGGGGAAGTGGTAAGAAAGATTTTTTAATCTTATCTTTACTCATAATCATCTTTTTACTTATAGCACTATTTTTTGTAGTCCT
>CANORX010000092.1 GCA_947569225.1 uncultured Clostridia bacterium | reverse complement strand
AATAAACAAAAAAATAAAAACCAAAACAATCAATAAAATAACAAAAACCAATATAATAAAATGATTGTTACTGAGGAAGCTATGAAGAGGTTTGAATCTGATGTTAGTGAGGGAAAGGATGTTAGTATTGAGAATTATGTTAGTCCTACTAAGACATATGAAAATAAGGTTAGTAATTTGGGGCTTAAGACTAGTGAATATGTAGAGAAGTTTATGACTTAAGGATTGGGTGTTTTTTTTAAGGTTGTAGGTAGTATGGTTTAAGATTAAAAAAAAAGAAGAAACTAGACCTATTAAAGATCTTGCTAGCTAAATCCCTTAGCTTGCGCGTTTCTTCTTATATAGTATTATATACTTAAATGATGAAAATGTACATATTTATTTTAGTTTATTAAATCTCTTGCAGCTTTACTATATGTTCTTGTTAGTAGGCCTCTTCCTAAAAGAGTACCTCCAAAGTATCTTACTACAACGATTAAAGTGTTATTTAGTTCGTTATGGTTTATTACGTCTAGAATAGGTTTTCCTGCAGTGTTACTGGGTTCTTTGTCTTCATTTTTTCTTTCTAAGTTTCCTATTTTGTAGGCATAACAGATGTGTTTTGCTTTTTTATGTGTGTTTTTTAGTTCTTTTAATATGGTTTCTATTTCTTCTATGTTTTCTATTTCATATCTGTATCCATAAAATTTACTTTTTTTTTCTATAATTAGACTTTCATTTATTTTTTTCATAAGTTAATTGTAAATTAAAATCATAAGTACGTCAATATGAACATATTATTCTTTAGGTGATACTTGTGACAATTGAAGATTATATGAGAAAGATAAATGGTAAGAGTTCAAGTGGGAAAGAGAATTCTTATAAGAAAAGTATTGTTAAAAGAACTATGTTGACTGTTACAATTGTTCTCTTTCTTTTGATAGTGTGTAATTTGAGTGAAAGTGCAAAGAAAGCAATAAATAAGTATGTTTTTGAGACTAATTATAATTTTTCTAAGATAAATTCACTTTATAAGAAGTATATTTTAGATTTTCCTAAAAAGTCTTTGATTGATGGCAATAATAATGTTATTAGTGCTTCTAAGAATTTTGATTATACTGATATTAAAGATTATATGGATGGTGCTGTTTTGAGTGTGCCTGATAATTATAATGTTAAGCTTTTAGATAGTGGTTTAGTGGTTTTTATTGGTGAAAAGGAAGGATATGGTAATACTGTTATTGTGCAGCAGAGTAATGGGATAGATGTTCTTTATGGTAATGTGCAGTCGACTGATATTAAGGTTTATGATTATATTGAAAAAGGGACTATAATTGGTACAACAAATGATAAGTTATATTTGACTTTTACTAAGGATGGAGAAAAGCTTGACTATAAGACATATATTAAATAAGATAAATATTCATATTTCTACATATTTGATTATGCTTTTATCTTTTTTGGCGGGTTATTTTGAAGTTGTTTTTTTGACTATGTTTTCAATTATTATTCATGAACTGGGGCATTTTATTACAGCATATTTGTTGGGTTTAAGAGTTAGTGAGATACGTATTTTTATGTTTGGTGGTGTTACTGTTTTAGATGAGAGTCTTTCTGTGGATATTAAGAAAGAGGTTTTAACTTTGTTAATGGGGCCTATAAGTCAAATAAGTTTTGTTATTTTAGTTTATGTTATTTATATTAATGGTTATGTAGAGGTGAGGACTTGGGAGTTATTTTTAGATGTGAATTTGTTACTTTTAGGATTTAATTTGCTTCCTATTTTGCCTTTAGATGGTGGAAGACTTTTAAATAATATACTAGACTTAGTTTTTCCTTATGGTTTGAGTCATTTGATAAGTATTTGTGTTAGTTTTTTGTTTATTCCTTTTTTATTTGTGTATGGTTATAAATTTTTTGTTAGTTTTTTAGTGGTTTTTTTGATAGTTAAGAATGTGGAAGAGACGATTTTTCATAGGTTTAGAGTTTTTAAGTTAATTACTGAAAGAAAGCTTAGTTATCATAAGTTTAGGAGGTGCTCTAAGATAAGAGATTTAAAGGGTATTTATAGAAATAGAAATTTTGTTATAGAGGTTAATGATATGCTTTTACGTGAGAGAGATTTTTTTAAGTATGAGAGTGTTCTTGAGGTTTAAAAATATGGTTTTTTTGTTTGACTAAAGCCTTATTTTGTGGTAAAATTAACACGTTTGTAGAAATCTTTCTCTACAACCGCTCGGAAAAGGTTTATTTAAAAGTTTAGTGCTTACCTTAAAGGCGAGTCTTATTGAAGGAGGGAAAATAAATGAAAGCAATATTTGTTACAGGTGGAAAGCAATATTTAGTTAGTGAAGGTACTGAGCTTTATGTAGAGAAATTAGATAATGAAGTTAATACTGAGGTTCAGTTTGATCAAGTGCTTTTTGTAGATGGGAAAGTAGGTAATCCGACTGTTAAAGGCGCTAGTGTTGTTGCAGAAGTGCTTAAGCATGGTAAACAAAAGAAGATTATAGTGTTTAAGTATAAGCCTAAAAAGAAATATAGAAAAACTCAAGGTCATAGACAACCATATACTAAGATTGTTATTAAGAAGATTTTAGTTAAGTAAATTATGTTTAAGGTTATTATTATGAAAGATAATAATGTAATAGAAGAAATAAAGATGAATGGACATGCTAAGTATGATGAATATGGGAAAGATATAGTGTGTGCAGGAATTAGTAGTGCTCTTGTGACTTCAGTTAATGCTTGTTTATTATTTGATAAGGATAGTATTTTTTATGAAGAGGGAAATAGTTTTTATTTAAAGAATTTAAAAAGAGATGATATAACTAATAAGTTGTTAGAAAACTTGGTTAGTATTTTGAAGAGTATAGAGAGTGATTACAAAGAAAATATTAAGATAAGGGAGGAATGACACGTGAAATTTATGATATTAGATTTACAATTGTTTGCATCTAAAAAAGGTGTTGGTTCTACTAAGAATGGACGTGATTCAGCAGGACGTAGATTAGGCGCTAAGGCTAGCGATGGTGAGAAGGTTACTGCAGGGTCTATTATTTATCGTCAAAGAGGAACTAAAATTTATCCAGGAGTAAATTGTGGAATCGGTAAAGACCATACTTTATTTGCTTTAGTTGATGGTGTGGTTAGATACGAAAGAAAAGGAAGAGATAAGAAACAAGCAAGTGTTTACGAAATCGCGTAAGCACTTTTTCTATTTATGGTATCTTAAGTATTGTCTTGACAATTATGTTTTTTAGTGATATGTTTTTAACATAGTTTAAGAGGAGAGGAAGATATATGGATTTAAAGGATTTACATGAAGAGTATGAAAAGTATTTGGATAGTGAGATTGTATTAGAAGGGTGGATAAAAAATCATAGGAAACAAAAAGAGTTTGGTTTTATTGATTTTAATGATGGTACTTGTTTTAATAGTATTCAAGTGGTTTATACTAATTTACTTTCTAATTTTGATGTTATTAGTAATTATGCTATTGGGAGTGCTATTAAGGTTATAGGTACTTTGATTAAGTCAGAGGGCTCTTTGCAAGTTTATGAAATCAAAGCTAAGGATGTTGTTTTGATAGGTGATGTTAGTAGTGATTATCCTTTACAATCTAAAGGTAGGCCTACTAGAGAGTTTTTAAGAGAGATTGCTTATCTTCGTCCTAGAACTAATCTTTTTAATGCTGTGTTTAGGATTAGAAGTGTTGCTGCTCAAGCTATTCATGAGTTTTTTCAAAGTAATAATTATGTTTATGTACATACTCCTTTAATTACTACTACTGATTGTGAAGGGTCAGATCAGATGTTTAAGCTTACTACTTTAGATATGAATAATATTCCTATGAAGGAAGGAAAAGCAGATATGACACGTGATTTGTTTGGTCGTCTTTCATATATTACAGGTTCGGGTCAACTTCATGGTGAAACGTTTGCTATGGCATATAAGAAGATTTATACTTTTGGTCCTACTTTTAGAACTGAGAATTCTAATACTAAAACGCACGCGAATGAGTTTTGGATGATTGAACCTGAGATTGCTTTTTGTGATATTAATGGTCTTATGGATATTGAAGAGAGTATGTTAAAATTTGTAGTAAATTATGTACTGGAAAGATGTCCTGATGAAATAAGTTTTTGTGATAAGTTTGTTAGTAATGGTTTAAAAGAAAAGCTTGTTAATTTAGTTAATTCAGAGTTTAAGAGAATAACACATCATGATGTTATAGATATATTAAAGAATGCTAATGTTGATTGGGAGTTTAAGCCTGATTATAATGAAGATATAGCTAAGGAACATGAGAAATATATTACAGAGTATTTT
>CANORX010000091.1 GCA_947569225.1 uncultured Clostridia bacterium | reverse complement strand
TATAGAAGGAGATAAAATAAGAGTAAAGTTACCAGGAGTTACAGATGAAGAAGAAGCTAGAAAAAGATTAAGTACGCCTGCAGTTTTAACATTTAGAAACACTAAAAATGAATTATTAATGACTTCTAATGTTCTAGGTACTCCAGGAGCAAGCTTAGACTATGACAGAAATACTAATAAACCTGTTGTTTCTCTAAATATTAAAGATAATGATACATTTTATAGAATAACTAAAAGTGTAAGTGAATCATCAGATAAATTAATAACAATTTGGCTAGACTACGAAGAAGGTGATAGCTATCAAAACGGAGAATGTGGAAGAGATGGAGGAAAAAAATGCATTAGTGCAGCCACAGTAGGCGAAGGATTTGCTTCTAATAACGTAATAATACAAGGTAACTTCACAGAAGATGAAGCAAGCGAACTTGTGGATTTAATTAACTCTGGAAGCTTACCTACAAAACTTACTGAGATAAGCACAAAAACAGTAGATGCCTCTTTCGGCAACGAAACGCTTAAAAATGTAGGAATCGCAGGAATTATAACTTTAGGAATTATAATCTTAATAATGATATTTTGCTATAGAATTAGTGGACTTATTAGTAGCATATGCCTAATCACATACACTATAACTGTATTCTTGCTATTTAATGCAATCGATGGAGTTCTCACATTAACAGGAATTGCCGCTTTAATATTAGGAATAGGAATGGCCATAGACTCAAGTGTAATTACATTAGAAAAAATAAAAGAAGAATTATCAAACGGAAAAAAACTTAAAGAAGCTTATCACGACGGAAACAAAAGAAGTATGGTATCCCTAATAGATGCTAACATAACAACATTTATAGCCGCGCTTGTACTATTTATATTCGGAGAAAGTAATGTAAAAGGATTCGCTACTATGTTAATGATAACAATAGTAATTACTGCTTTATCTATGATAATAATCAATAGACTAATTATGAAAAACATTATATTAAGTAAATTCTTTGAAAAAAAAGAACAACTTCTATTAGGCAAAATAAGTAAAGTAAAAATAAAAAATTATTTAAAATTCTCAAAATACAACATAATAATGGTCTCTATAATAATAATTGTTGGATTATTTATAACAATTATTAACGGAGTCAATCTAGGAATAGACTTCAAAGGCGGAAGTACAATCACTATTAAAAGTAATGAAGTAATTGATTCAAAAAAAGTTAAAGAAATACTCGATAATTATGAAATAATAGAAGAACAAAAAATAAACGACAACGAAACATATATTAAACTAAACAACACTTTAAAAGAAAATGAAATAAAAGCTTTAAAACTTAATTTTTCTGAAATTGATTATAAATCTGATATAGCTGTAATAAGTAATATAGTAAAAAAAGACCTAACAAAAAATGCCATAAAATCCTTAATTATTGCAAGCATAGCCATACTAATATACATAAGCATAAGATTTACAAGTACATATGCCATTTCAAGCATAATAGCTATATTATCAGACGTATTAATAACTATAGCTTTATTTAGTATCTTTAGAATAGAAATCAACTTCATATTCATAGCAGGAATCTTAACAATAATCGGATATTCAATTAATGACACGATAGTTGTATTTGACATGATTAGAGATAAAATAAATCAATCTAAAAAAAGTGAAAAAACAAAAGAAGAAATTGTTAAAGAAAGTATAAGCTTATCACTTAAAAGAAATATCATAACAAGCATAACTACATTAACAGCCGTAATTGTATTATTACTAATAGGAACTAGTGGAGTAAAAGAATTTAACACTACAGTATTAATTGGTTTAATATCAGGTACATTTAGTTCCCTATTCCTAGCGCCTTACATTTGGCTTAAACTAGAAACACATAAACAAAAAAATAGAAAAAATGAAAACGGAAACGAAAAAGAACAAAATATTCCAAAAGAAAAATTAATAAAAGGAATAAATTCATAAAGGAGAAAAAATAAATGGAATACAGTCAATTAATAGAAATATTAAAAACTTACATGACTGAAGATAAAATAAAAATCATTA
This sequence comes from uncultured Clostridia bacterium, assembly GCA_947569225.1. Classification (GTDB taxonomy): domain Bacteria; phylum Bacillota_I; class Bacilli_A; order RF39; family UBA660; genus MGBC139354. Next base: position 2,281 of record CANORX010000091.1, on the reverse strand, counting down.
ACAAATACTATGAAGAAGCTACTACAATTTATGAAGGCATGAAACGCTTAACTGGTGAAGATTACATAAATCACCCAATTAGAGTTGCAAAAATATTAGCCGAACTAAAAATGGATGTCATAACTATCGGTTGCTCATTAATTCATGAAGGAATTACATTAGAAAAAATAACATATGAAGAAATATTAGAAAAATTTGGAGAAGAATCTGCAATAATAGTTAACTCGATAACAAAATTAAGTCATTTAAAACGAACTTTTAAAGCAAATAACACTGAAAAATATCGTAGAATAGTAGTAGGACTATCAGAAAATCCAATAAGTCTATTTATAAAATTAGCCGATCGTTTAGATAATCTCAGAACAATAACTGTACATAATAAAGAACATGTAAAAGATATAATTGATGAAACAGAAAAAATATTCATCCCTATCGCGCACAGATTAGGTATCAAAACTATGAAAAGTGAACTCGAAGATTTATGCCTTAAAAACTCAAATCCTGAATTATATCAAAGTGTCCTAGACAAAATAAACTCTGATAAAGACGAATTAGAAAAATCTTTATATAAAATGAGAGACGAAATAATAGAAATATTAAACGAACACAATATAAAATTTGAAATACTATATAGAGTTAAAAGTGTAAGAGGTATTTATAATAAAATAAAAGCAGGTAAAAAATGGGAACAAATCTATGACTTATTAGGCCTAAGATTACTAGTAAACAAAGTAGAAGACTGTTATCTTATAATTGGACTCATACATGGCAAATATAGACCAATTCCTAAAAGATTTAAAGATTACATAGCTAACCCTAAAAATAACATGTATCAAAGCTTACACACAACTGTATTTGGAGTAGACGGAAGAATATACGAAGTTCAAATAAGAACATATGAAATGAATGAAATAGCCGAACACGGAGTAGCTTCTCATTGGAGCTATAAAGAAAAAGTAGACGGTTCCAAAGTTAGTGAATTAGAAAACAAATTGGCCACTTTTAGAACTTTAATAGAAATAAATGATAAAGAAGGAAATGAAGACTTTTTCAAAAATTTAAGTAGCAACTTACAAAAAGAAGACATATATATATTCACACCAAAAGGAGACATAATTGAACTTCCAGTTGATAGCACTCCTATAGACTTTGCTTACAAAATTCATTCAGAAGTTGGAAACACATGCATAGGTGCCTTAGTAAACGGAAAACTAGTAAGCTTAGATTATAAATTACAAGACAGTGATATAGTAGATTTAAAAACTCAAAAAGGAAAAAGCCCAAATAAATCTTGGCTAAAATTTGTTAAAACCGAAGGAGCTAAAAGTAGAATAAAGTCATACTTTTATAAAAAAGAAAAAGAAAAAACTATCAAAACAGGTAAAGATATTTTAATAGAAGAAATAAAAAAACAAAAACTAAATGATAAAGAATTACTCTCTAACGAAATATTAGACATATTATTAGAAGAATTAAAATTAGATAATTTAGAAGAATTGTATATTGGAATATCCACATTAAAATACACTCCTAATATAATAGTAAACAAACTTAATAGCATACTAAACCCAAAAAAAGATGACACCATTGAAAAATTATTAGCTAATAAAGATATCATAAAACATACAGAAAATGGACAAATACTAATCGCAGGTTATGGAGACATTCTAACAAACCTATCTTCCTGCTGCAACCCAATCTTAGGCGACGAAATTGTAGGATACATAACAAAAGGAAATGGAGTAGCAATACATAGAAAAGACTGCAAAAATCTTAACTTAGATAATAAAAGAATAATAAATGTAGAATGGAATAATTCTTTTCAAGACAAATTTACTACTCTAATAACTATATATCTTGATTCCTCAAACGATAACCTAGTAAGTGTACTAACATTAGCTACAAAAATTGATGTATCTATAGTATCTATAAATAACAAAGGGACTATAAAAAATGATGAAATTTATGATTTAGTTTGTAAAGTTAAAAACTTAGACAACTTAAAAAGATTCATGAATGAATTAGAAAGTTTAAATTTTATTAGTAAAGTTGAAAGGTGAGTATATGAAAGTAGTATTACAAAGAAGTAAAAAAAGTAAAGTAACAATTAATGGTAAAATAAATGGAGAAATAGAACATGGACTAGTTATACTATCCAGTTTTACTGAAAACGACAATGAAGACATAGTAAATAAAATGATAGACAAAATCATTAACTTAAGAATATTTGAAGATGAAAACGAAAAAATGAACTTAAGTTTATTAGATACAAAAGGCGAAA
>CANORX010000090.1 GCA_947569225.1 uncultured Clostridia bacterium | reverse complement strand
CTGCATGAACTCCAGAACCTCGCGGCCGCGCTCGCCCACCAGGGCAATGACGTTAATAGCAAATAGAAAAATCATTCAAAATATGATACTTTATATTTAAGCCCAATATAAAGGAGTACCATAAATGAATGATTTATTAAATAATACCACAAAACCAAAAAATATAGAAGAACTTTACTATCAAATTTTAGAAATTGTTAAAAATCTATATAATGACAGTATTTTTGATAATGTTAAAAAGAGAAGAAATAAGAATAAAGCTAAAATGAGTGATGCAGAAATAATTTCTATTCAATTATTGATTGAATGCATAGGTATGAGTCAAAATTCAGGTTATAAATTTCTAAGTAAAAATTATCCAAACTTAGTAAATTATGTAGAACGTTCACGCTTTAATAGACTAATAAATTCATTATTTACTGTCATAAAGGCTATACGCAAAGCAATGCCTAGAAATGAACTATGCCAATATAAAATAGTAGATAGTTTTCCTATCGTTGTAAACAAATTTGGAAGAGCATATTTTGGACGTAGATTAAGAGAATATTCAAGTTATGGATATTGTGCAAGTAAAAAGGAAAAATATTATGGAATGAAAGTACATACAATTACAGATTTAAATGGAAATCCAATTGATTTTCTATTAACAAAGGCTAATGTAGATGATAGAGAAGCGTTACATGAGTTATGTGATATGCTACATGTAGATATTTTATTTGGTGACAAAGGTTATGTTGGAGAGATAAATGATGAATTGAAAAATGAGAAAGGTATTAAGTTATATGCATTAAAAAGAAGTAATAGTAAAAATCCATTACCAAAACCATTTAGAAATTTAATTTCAAAATTACGAAGAAGAATAGAATCTACTTTTAATCAACTGATAGAACATTTTGATATTGAAAGAGTTAGAGCTAATTCTATATTAGGACTTTCTACAATGCTAGAAATCAAATTTCTTTGTTTTAATATTCTTGCTTTTATTGGTGGTTCTACTGCCATTTCTAATGTATTAAATTTCAACTAGCACAACGCGTTATTATTGATTTTACAAATAAAATAATATGTATATAATATCAGACTGGATTTGCCTTAATGATTTGTGTTGTCTTTCTAAAAAGGAGGACATAGTATGATAAAGATGAAAAATTTAGTATCAATTTTATTTGAAATTATTTTTTTACTTTTGTTTATCATTATGATTCTTTTAATTAAGATGTGATGATAATCATACTTAGGGGGTTTTTGGAGCATGATTTATCGCGAAAACAAAAACAAGCACAATTAAAAGTGAAAAGCTTGCTTGTTTTAAACTAAAAATTTAGGACAACACTTAACTTTTAGGCTGGTTAAGTAAATCCATTTTTATATGAGAAACTATCCTTATATCTGGGTTATAGTATAGATATAAGATAAAGTCAAATAATTTTAATAAAAGTGAATATTAGAGACAAAATGGTTACAAAATAAAAGTAGAAGGAAAAGAAATAGTATAATGCAATTGTTAGAAAAAAAATAACTAATTTAGAGAAATAACTTGAAAAAGAAATAGAAAGGTAGAGAAAAAAGATGAAAAAGTTTGCAAATAGCGAATGGGGGGGGGGTATACTAAAATGTAGTATCTACCCTAAATCAAAAAGAAAAACAAAGGGATTTACACTAATAGAATTACTAGCAGTAATAATTATAATAGGAGTAGTAGCATTGATAGTAAGTCCAATCATAATAGGAACCCTAAGAAAGAGTGAAAAAGCATCATTTGAGAGAAGTATAGATGGACTAATAGAAAGTGTAAGAATAGATCATGCAGATGATAGCTTTAATGCCCCAAGAGAATACTTTTATGAATATTCAGATTTAACGTTATTAACAGTAAATGAAAAAATAAAAGACGAGAATGTGCCAACACATGGAAGAATAGATGGAAATGGATTTCTATATGTAGATGGAGAAGGAGTAATCCATTTAGAGAATGTATGTAATAAGAAATATTGTGCGAATGGACCAGAAGATAATGTAGAGATAACAGAAAACCCAAAAGGAGAAATACCAACATTAGAAAAGTCAGATCCAATGATAAGTTTAATAGGAGAAGAAACGGTATATATAAATATCAATGGGATATATGTTGAAGAAGGAGCCAAGGCAAGAACAAGAGTAGGAGAAAAGTTAGAATATACAGTAGAGATAAAAAAAGAAGGAAATATAGTAGAGAATATAGAAACTTCTTCAGAAAGTACATATATAGTAACATATACAACAAGTAATAATGAAAAGACAGTAAGTGTAGAGAGAAAAGTAATCGTATTAGATATGACACCACAAATCACAATGAGTGAAGCAAGTGAAGAATATGTAAGAGAACAAGAGATACTAATTAGTGTAAGTGCGATAAAACCAAATAAAATAACAGAGTTTAAATATAGTATCAATGGAGAAGAAAAATCAGTAAAAGGATTAAATGAAACCTTTAGACTAAATGAGACTGGGATATATGAAGTAAAAGTAACAGTAGAAGATAATAAAGGAAATAGAAATACATTAACAAAGACATATAAGATAGATCATACAGGACCAGTAATCACATTTAATCCAGAAGTAGTAGAAATAACAGCAAGTGAAGTAGAAAATTATAACTTATTAACAGGAGTAGAAGTAACAGATAATATAGAAGGAATAATAGATAATACAAGAGTAAGAACAGAAGGGAATCTAAATTCAATAATAGGAGAATATGAGATAACATATAAAGTAAGTGATAGTTTAGGAAATGAGACAGAAAAAGTAAGAATATTTAAAGTAATAGATAGAGATAAACCAGAGATAACAATAAATCCAAATGAAGAGAGTAGTTATGTACAAAGTAAGAGTATAACAATAACAGCTACAGATAATGTAGAAGTAAGTAGTTTAAAATATGTAATCATAAAAGATAATGTAAGAGGAGAAGAGGAAATAGTTACAGGAAATAGTACAACAATTACATTAAAAGAGACAGGAGAATATAAAATAGAAGTAACAGCAATAGATAGTAATAATAATAGTGAAACAAAAACAAGTGGGATATATAAAATAGATACTACACCACCAACACTAACAATACCAGAAGATAGTACAATCAATATAACAGAAGTAAGTGGATATGATTTATTAGAAGGGGTAGTAGCGACAGATAATACAGGAATAGAACCAAGAATCAGTAGAAGTGGAGAATTAAGTGCATCAGAAGGAAGTTATGTAATAACATATACAGCAATAGATGAAGCAGGAAATGAAGCAACAGCAACAAGAAGAATAACGGTAATAAATGTACCAGGTCCAATATTAGGATTAAGTAATGAAACAACAGGAGGAATATGGACAAAAGGACAGACAATAACAGGAACAGTATCAAGTACAGTAAGTATAAAGACATTTACATATGAAGTAATAAAAGATGGAGTATCAGAGGGAGTAAAGACGGTAAATGGAAGTAGTGTAGGAATACAATTAAATAAAACAGGAAAGTATCAGATAAAGTTAACAGCAAAAGATGAATATAATCAGGAAACATTAAAAACAAGTGGAGAATACATGATAGATACAACAGCGCCAAGTGCTCCAACAAGTATGGAGTTTGTATATGGAGATTGGAGTAGATATATACAGAATAGTTGGACGAAAGAGAATGTGTATGTAGCCAATACAGAGACCCAAAATGGACCAAGTGGAGCAGAAGATAGTCATAGTGGAATAGCAAAATATCAAATATCAAAAGATGGAAGTACATGGGTGGATTATGTATATAATTCATCAAATGAAATGTATAAATTAACAACAGAAGGAACACAAACAAGATATTTTAGAGCAGTAGATAAAGCAGGAAATGTAAGCACAACAATAAGTAGGACAGCGAAGATAGATAAGACAGCGCCAACAGCAGGGACAGCAAGTATAACAGGGACAAAAGGAAGTAATAATTGGTATACAAGTAATGTAAGTATAACAGCAGTAAATGGAAGTGATAGTTTATCAGGGCATGCAAGTACAACAGTAAGTGTAAGTAGTATAACGAGTAATACAAGCTCTACAACAGTAACAGTAACAACGAGAGATAAAGCAGGAAATAGTAGTACAAGAACATATACAGTAAAAAGAGATAATGTATCACCAAGTATTAGTAATGGAACAGCAAGTGTAACGAATATAACAGAGAAAACAAATAGTGCGATACCAGGAAGTTATTTTTCTATTACTAGTTCTAGTTCATATAGTGGAGCAGGAAGTACAGTATGTAAAAAGGGAACAACAACAGTAACAAATACAAGTAGTTTAAGTGTAGGAAGTCATACAATAACGTGTACAGTAACAAGAGGAAATGGATTATCAGCAAGTCTATCTAGAACATTTACAATTAAGTCAGCAG
>CANORX010000089.1 GCA_947569225.1 uncultured Clostridia bacterium | reverse complement strand
TAATGATTATAATTTACTATAAAAAACAATTATGTTAGAATAAATCCCATTATTTAAAGGGGGATTTTTTATTATGGATAAAAGTAAAATAATAGAAATATCAAACATAAAAGACATACAATCAATAAAAATAGACAGGCTCATGGACACAGAAGACATATTAGACCCAATATTAATAGTATTATTTTATGATAATGGTAGAAAATCATTAGTATATACTGAATCAGAAAACGAATTTTTATATTTCTTTAGCACAATAAGAAGAGTATATAATGAAGAAAAAAACAAAAGAAACATATACATAGACAAACTATCAAAAGAATTTCTTGAATCAAAAGAACCAAACATAGAACTAGCAAAACTAAAAAACAAAATTGGACAATATGGAACAACAAAAAAAATCAACTATAAAAAACAAGAAATAGAAATATACTATAACCTATTAAAACACATACTAGAAGATTTATTTAAATACTTAAACAGACACATTGAAATAAAAGGCATAAAAGGATTTGGAAAACATCAAAAACTCATATTTGAAGAAGAAGGATTAGAAAAATATCTTTCATTTAACATAAATGGAGAAAATGGAGAGTATCATCTAACATTTCCAGGAATAATAAAAAACAAAGAACTATATATAGACATTAACTACAATGAAAAAATACAAATAAAAATATATGACTATGAAGAAAAAATAATAATATCATACGAAATAATAACAACCAAAGACTATGGAAAAATTATAAAAACAATAATAACTAATGGCACATTAAGCTCTAAAATAATAAACGAATTAGAACAAACAAAACCAGAAGAAATATATGACTATGAATTATCAGAAGGAGTAACTTATAAACTACCGTGGGGTGTAAGAACAATTAATACAACAACACGTACAAACGAACTTAAAAGTGAAACAACAAAATACACAGATTACTTTAACTATAATAATCACACACAAATAAGAGAAAAAACAGTAGAGTACCTCACAAAAAAAGGATTTGGAAAAAGATTAGCAGATGGCTTTTACAAAATAAAAGGAGACTTAAAAATACAAGTTGATAACCGAATAATAATAACAAACTATTACAAATTAGATAATTATCTAATAAAAGAAACAACATTCCTATCTCATCACCTAACAAGAGGAATATACAAAAGTTGTTTAGAAGGAAAAACATTTTACAAAGCATACATATTAACTGAAGAAAACACGTATATGCCACTACAAACTGAAATACAAGAAAATATAAAAGGTTATGAACTAATAAACGAAAGAGAACTAAAACTATTAATTAAAAGGAGTGAAAAATAATGGGAATATTTAAAAAAGAAGAAAAACAAAAAACAGAAATAGAAATATTTTTAGAAAATCTATCAAAAATAAACTTAGAAAATAATATTGAAGTAATAATAGAAGTAGAAAACTATCTAAAAGACATAAAAGAAGGAAAAGAAATAAATCCATTTAACGACGAAACAAAACTAATAAATGTAGTAGCAAAATATATAGAAACACACATAGAAAAAACTGAAACTATAATAGACTTCATATCACAAGTAAAAAACACAATAGATATGATAAATGAAAATACAACATTAGAAGAATTACAAAACTGCTTATTACTATTTAACACAAATGGAATATATGAAAGTAACCTATTTGACATTAACTTATATAGAATGTTTAACAACATAAAAGAGTACATAGTAGTAGTAAACATGATTATTGAAAACAACCTAAAAAAAGACTTTAACATAATAAAAGACTTCCTAATTGAAATAAGAAGTAAATTAGAGAGTGGAGAAAAATACTATTACTATATATTATATTTCATGAATAAAATAACATATGGAACAAATATAGAAGAATTAATAGAAAAAGAAAAAGTAGAAATAAACAAAAAAGAAGGAATATATGATTTAGACGAATCAGTATTAGACTTATTATATGAAAAAACACTAAGTTCAGAAGGAATAATAAGCGAGTTAGAAAGACTAATAACAAGAGCTGACAAAATAAATAATCACATAACAAGAAAACTTGATAGCTTCAAAACAAGCCTAACAGAAATAAGTCAAAATAGCTTAAAAAAATATCAAATAGATCTTGAATCAGCTTTAGAAAAATTAAATGAGCTAATAACTAAATCAAAAGAAGAATTAGATACATATACATTAACTAAACGTGAAGAAATAGCAAAACAATTACAAGACGAACAAACAAAAATAATATCTTCACTAATTAGTGAAAGAGATAGAATAATAATATCTCTAAAAAGATTTGAAGAGACACTTACAACCTTAGCCCTTGCTAAAACTAGTGAAATAACAAGAATAGGAAGCGAACAAATAAGCAATATAGATAAAGCACTAACTGATGCACCACACTTAAAAGAAGTAATGTCAGACCTAGCAGGCTTAGTAACAGACAAAAAAGTATTAGACACAATAACTGAATTATCCAAATTAGACTTAACTAATGTATCTGGAAGTACAAAATTAACAACACCTGCTCAAAGAATAATAACTCCAAGAGAAGGAATAATAGTTTCATCTCCTAACATAATAATATCAGATGAACCAGTAGACTATAGAATAAACAAATACTTTGATCCTAAAAGAAGTATGAAATCAAGACTAGAAGAACTAAAAGAAAAAATAGAGCAAAACACAGAAGAAAAAGGAATAATATATCATAGTAAAACAATAGAAATATTAAAATACATACTATATGGAAACACTCCATACCTATATGGTCCATCAGGTGGAGGCAAAAGCATGGCGGTATCTCTAATAGCCGATTTACTTGAACTTCCTCTAAACACTATGAATTACATTAATGAAGAATATGAAGTAAGAGGAGCTGAACCATTCTTAAATAACTTTACACCAAGTCAAATACATAACACATTTAAAAAAGGAGGATTAGCTTTTGTAGATGAAATGGATAACGGTAATGCTCGTGCCACAGTTGCGCTTAACCCATTTTTAAGAAAAACAACAACTGAATACATGTTTAGTAACAGAGAATTAGTTAAAAGACATCCAAACTTCAGAATGATAACAGCAGGAAACACAGACGGCTTAGGCGCAACAAATAACCATAGCACTCGTGAAGGAATAGAAGGATCAGTATTCCAAAGACTAAAAGGAAAAATATATATTGGATATGATCCAACCATTGAAAAAAACATACTAAAAGATTATCCTGAATGGTATAACTTTATACTAGCCTTTAGAGAAGCTCTAGCTAGTTATAAAGAATTAAATGAAGGCGAAATAACATTATCAGATGCCGTAACAACAAGTGATATAACTGACATAAAAGAATACTTAAGTGACGGAATTATGACTATAGAAGAAATAATAGAAGGAGATTTCATACAAGCCAAATCAATAGAATACTTAAATGCTATAAAAACATATTTAGATAATCACTATAATAAAAAAGCACCTGAAAAAGAATTAAAAATATATAAAACATTTCAAAAATGTTCAAAAAAATACATATATGAAAGAAAGATAGGATAAAATGAGTAACTTAAGTAAAAAAGAAATCTTAGAACTCTATAAAAAAGTAATAAAAGAATCTTACGTTAGTCACAGCTACACTTGGTATGAAGCAGACTTTAAAAGCATATACGAACTATATAATTACTTAAAATCAGAACCAGAAAATAATACAAAAATATTTTTATCACTAGCAAGTCAAATACCGTCTAAAGTTCGTGAACGTTTTTATGAAGAAGAATATGAAGTAGCCTTAGAAAACCTAATTGGAAAATACTCTAAAATTGTTGAACAATTACTAGACTTAAAAAGAAACCTAAACAAAACAATATATTTTCCTTCAACAAGAAGAAATGTCACAAAATCATTCACAGGTTCTAGAATATGCCCGAATAGCTTTATTGCAAATGACCCTAAAAGATATTACAAATTAGAAAGAGTACAAGAAAGAAAATTCATAAGAATATATGTAAACTTAGCATACTCTTCTGAAACTAATATAAATGCAATACTTAATAGGGGTGCACTAATATATAATTTAGTAAACATGCTAGAAGAAAATAACTATGGTGTAGAATTAAATACATTCTTTCTATTAAAAGAAGCAAACGAATTAATATACATAAAAGTTAGACTAAAAAACATAAACCAAAAATTTAGCGTACACTCTAGTGCATATCCATTCTTATCAAGAGACTTTCAAAGAAGAATAATCTTTAAAGTAATAGAAACTCTACACGTAGAAAACAGCAATTGGAGAGTAACTTATGGTGTACCAGTAACCGACTTTGAAGCAAAAAAATTACTATCTCTAAAAAGCTCTGACATATACATAGGACTACCTAATGAAATGAATATAATTGGTGAAGACTTAAAAGAAGATGTAGACTCATTCTTAAACTATTTAGACATAAAAAAATATGTTAAAGTTATTTTTATTTATTGATTAAATGTTATTATATGGTTTTGTGATT
>CANORX010000088.1 GCA_947569225.1 uncultured Clostridia bacterium | reverse complement strand
CATTGAAAAATGTTGTAATAAATGAATGTGTAGCCTTGTTTTTAACAAGGTTTTTTTGTTATTTTTATTAGTTTTCTTTGTGGGTGGATTTTTTCTATTCTTACTACTTATGGTATTCTTATTTTTAAAGATTTTAAGATAACTAAGGTTGTTAATTGAGAAGAAGTTTTATCTACATTATTTCATTTTAAGAATGTTTTTATAACTTTAGATAGTCTTAAAAATTATAATGAAAAAATCATCTGAATATTTTTAGTTGCTAAAATCTAAAGGTGTTATTGTAGAAAAAGATATGAAATAGTTAGTTAGAGTAGAATTGAAAGATAATAGAAAATTGAAAAATGTGTTATTAGAGTTACAGGTTAGTAAAGAGGAATAATTCTTCTTTTTTATTATTGTAGAGTTTTATTTACACTCCCCCTATTCTTCTTTACGTCTAGTTTGGTATTTACTTAACGTAAAATAGATTTTTTTTTAATTTTATTGTATAATTAGTTCAGGTGATTTAAGTGCCTAGTTATAAAAATATAAATTATAAAAATAGAGGAATGTTTTTAGAACATATTATTAATGATAGTAATCAATTTTATTTAAATGTAGATAAAGCTGTTATTTATAAAAAGCCTACACCAATAAAAGTTCTTAATATTAGTTATCGTTCTAAGCAAACTACTCTCATAGATAAAGCTGTTTTTAGTGAAACTAGTACTCTAGATTATAATGGTTTATATAAAGGAAAGTATGTAGAGTTTGATGCTAAGGAGTGCAAAAATAGAACATCTTTTCCTTTAAGTAATATTAAACCACATCAGTTGACTCATATTAAAAATATCTTGAATCACGGAGGGATTGCGTTTCTTATAATATTTATGAATAATAAGTTTTATTTGTTTGATGGGCAAGATTTATTAGATTTTGTTAATACTAATGATAGAAAAAGCATTCCTTATGAAACAATAGAAAAGTATGGACATATAATTAAGGAAGGCTATATGCCTAGATTAGATTATATTAGTGTCTTAGATGAAGTTTATTTTAAGGAGAGTATTTATGGCGAATATGAAAAGTAAGATTAAATTTAATAAGATTAGAAATACAGGGGATAAGCTTAAAGCTAAGCTTAAGAAAGATGATTCTAAAAAGAGTAAAAATAAGAAGGAAAAGAAGACAAAGAATAAAAGGAAAATTTGGTATTGGATTTTAAGTATTATTACTGGTGGTGCAATTTTAATGTTTCTTGTTCTTTTCGGGTTTGCTATTTATATAGTTGTTAACGCTCCTGAGTTTAGCGAGGATAAGTTATATAATAAGGATTCAACAATTATTTATAAGTCAAATGGTGAAGAGTTAACTACGCTAGGTATGAGTGTTGGAGACGGTGATGTTGAGAAGAGAATTAAGCTTGAGTATGATGAGCTTCCTCAGGTTTTAATTGATGCAGTTGTTGCAACTGAAGATTCAAGGTTTTTCCAACATAATGGAGTTGATTTAGCTAGGTTTATAAAGGCTTCTATTGGGCAAGTTCTTGGTCAAGATGGTGCAGGTGGAGCTTCGACTTTAACTATGCAGGTTAGTAAGAATGCACTTACAGATAGAAATTCAGAAGGTCTTTCAGGTATTATAAGGAAGTTTACAGATGTGTATTTGTCTGTGTTTGAGATAGAAAAGAGATATACTAAGCAAGATATTTTAGAGATGTATGTTAATTCAGAGTTTTTAGGTAATGGTTCTTTTGGAGTTGAGCAAGCTAGTCAGACATATTTTGGTAAGAGCGCGACTGATTTGTCTTTACCAGAGGCAGCTATGATAGCAGGTCTTTTCCAAGCTCCTAGTGCTTTTGATCCTTATGTTTATCCTGATAAGGCTAAGGCACGTAGAAATCAAGTTCTTAATTTGATGTTAAGACATGGTTATATTACAGAAGAAGAATGTGAGATTGCTAAGAGTATGCCTATTACTGAGTTATTAGTTAATAGGAGCTCTAGTCAAAATAAGTATCAGGGTTATATTGATACTGTTATAGATGAGGTTATTAATAAGTATGATGTTAATCCTTATAAGGTTCCTTTAAAGATTTATACTAATTTTGATGAGGATAAGCAAAATGTTATTAATAGTATTTATGATGGAACTTATGGTTATGAGTTTAAAGATGAAGTTATTCAGTTAGCTATAGCTGTTATAGATAATAAGACTGGTGCTTTAGTAGCTGTTGGAGCTGGGCGTAATAGAACTGGTGAAAGACAAATGAATTATGCTACTCAAATTAATACTCACCCTGGTTCTACTATTAAACCTATTCTTGATTATGGTCCTGCTATAGAGTATTTAAATTGGTCTACTTATTCTCCTTTGTTTGATGAAGAGTATCAGTATGCAGGAGGTATAATTAAAAACTGGAATGGTAAATATAGTGGTTTGGTTACTGCTAAGACTGGTCTTTCTAAGTCTATGAATACTTGTGCTTTACAAGCTTTTCAGGCTACAACTAATGAACAGAAATGGAATTTTGCTACAAGTTTAGGTATTACTCCTGAAAATAATGATGGACAAATTTTTGAATCTTCTGCTATTGGTGCTTTTGATGGCGCTAATCCTGTTAAAATAGCTAGCGCCTACTCTGCTTTTGCAAATGGTGGTGTTTATACTGAAGCTTATACAGTTAATAAAATAGAATATATAGAGAGCGGAGATGTGGTTGAACATAAGGAAGATAGAAAACGTGTTATGAAAGAAACTACAGCTTATATGCTTACAAATATTTTATTTAATGTTACTCCTAGCGCTGCTAAGGTTAGTGGTACTGAAATAGCAACTAAAACTGGTACAAGTAGTTGGGATGATGCGGCTGTTAGAGATAAAGGTATTAAAAGTAAAGATGTTATTCGTGATTCTTGGGTTTCTACTTATAATCCAGATTATACTATTACTTTCTGGTATGGTTATGATCATTTAATGGAAGATTATTATCAGACACAATCGCAGGCTACTCCACAAAGAAATAAGATTCAAGCTTTACTTACTAAAAATATTATGAATACTGGTTCAAAGTTTTCGGTTCCTAAAGGTATTTCTTCAGTTACTGTTGAGTTAGAGACTATACCTGCTAAGTTACCTAGTCAGTTTACACCAGAGAATTTAAAGGAAACTCATTTGTTTATTAGTGGTACTGAGCCTACTGAGGAGTCTACTAGATTTAGTCAGTTAACTAATCCTTCTAATTTAAAAGTCGTTGAAAATGGTACTAAGGCTACTCTTACTTGGACAGGTCCTCAGTTACCAGATGCAGTTAATAATGATTATTTGGTTGAGTATTTTAATAATGGTTATAGTCAATGGGCTCAAAAGTATTATGAGCAAAGACTTAGTTATAATAATGCACATATTGGAAGTTTTGGTTATGATATATATTTAAAAAGTGGAAGTAATTTGACTTATGTTGGGTTTACTAATGAGACAAATTATGTTATTAATAATACAACTGGTTATGATTCTATTGTTGTTAAGTCTGCTTATTCAATTTTTAAAAATAATGCTAGTAGTGGTGTTGAGTCAACTTTAACAGGTTCTTCTACTACATTTGAGATAGAATTACTTGCTGTTTTAGATAGTAAAGGAGATTTATTTATAAATCCTGATTATAAAGTTGGAGATAAGATTGCTGATATTGGATTAAATACTATTAAGTTTGTTGTTAATGGCGTTGATATGACTGATTCTATTAGTCCTTCTGATAAGCAATATGTTATTAAGGATTGTACTGGTGATACTTGCAAGACAGTTACTAATATTGATAGTTCTAAGAGAGGCGAATACGAGATTATTTATACTATTAATTATTTAGGTGCTCCTTATAAGAAAACTAGGTATGTACATATTAAAGAGAATATAAGTTAATATTAAAAAGAGGATGATTGGTCCTCTTTTTTATTGTATGTTCTTATAATATTTACAGATGTTTTGTAATTTGCAGTTTTCACATTCTGGATTTTTTGCAGTACATTTATATCTACCAAATAATACCATTTGGTGATGTAATCTTGTCCATTCTTTTTTTGGGAATGTTTTCATTAGTTTTTCTTCTACATCTAGTACGTCATCTTTTTCTCTTGCTAAATTTAATCTTTTTGATACTCTAAATACATGAGTGTCTACTGCTATACATGGTTCGTTAAAAAGGTTAGATAGTACTACGTTTATTGTTTTTCTTCCTACTCCACTCATTTTCATTAGTTTTTCTCTATCATTTGGAACGTATCCTCCTATTTTGATTAAGTCTTCCACAATACTTTTAAAGTGACGTGCTTTTTGTTTATACATTCCTATGGTTTTTATTTCTTTTTCTATTTCTGGTATAGTTAGTTCGTTTAATTTTTCTAATGTGTTATATTTTTCAAATAATGGTTTTGTTACCATGTTTACTCTTTTATCTGTTGTTTGTGCGCTTAGCATTACTGCTAGTAATAGTTCATAGTCTGATGTGTAATTTAGTTCACATTTT
>CANORX010000087.1 GCA_947569225.1 uncultured Clostridia bacterium | reverse complement strand
GTTACTACTTCTTGAGAGAGATTAATAATCTACGTTGTTAGGCGTTAACTAAAATGAGATAAATGGTAGGATGGTACCGTGCTAGATTTGCACTCCTTGTGGAGTGTTTTTTTATTTGAGGAGGGTGGAAAAGTATGGATATGAAAGATATTGATAAAGAGATAAATGTTTTGGTTATGGAAAAAAAGTTACTTTTAGAGAGTATGAAGAGAGCTAAGACTGATGAAGAGAAAAAGGAAATGCATAAGAGGGTTATTAGAATTAATGCGGAGATAAGACGAACGAAGGAAAAGTATGATAAGTTAGAAGAAAGTGAAACTGTGGGGGTGAGTATGTATGAATAAAAAGATTTGGATAACTAATCATTTTAAGCAAGTTAGATGTTCTAAAAGATGTGAGGATTTAGATAAACTTAAGAGAATATTACTTGCTATTAAGAGTGAAAAGGAACAAGTGTTAATTTATAAGAGAAGGGAGAAGATATAATGGTTAATTTTAAAGAGGATAGTGAATTAAATATATTAAATCATAGTTGTGCTCATTTGATGGCGCAGGCTGTTAAACATATTTATCCAAATGCTTTATTTTGGGTAGGTCCAGTTATTGATGAGGGATTTTATTATGATATTGATTTAGGTGATGAGGTTATTCATGAGGATACTATTTTACAAATAGAGAAAGAAATGAGAAAGATTTCTAAGGATGGTAAGAGAATTTATAGAGAGGAAATAAGTAAAAAGGAAGCTTTAGAGAGATTTAAGAATGATCCTTATAAGTTAGATTTAATTAATAGAATGGATGAAGATAATACTATTATTTCTTGTTATACTCAAGGGGATTTTACTGATCTTTGTCGAGGACCTCATGTTTCTTCTGTTAAAGAGATTAAGTATTTTAAGTTAGTTAAGTTTTCTGGTGCTTATTGGAAGGGAGACGCTAATAATAAAATGCTTCAGAGAATTTATGGGGTATGTTTTAAGAGTGAAGAAGATTTAAATAATTATTTAAATGAGATGGAAGAGGCTAAGAAACGCGATCATAAGAAGCTTGGTAAGGAATTGGATCTTTTTATGATTAGTGAGTATGGTCCTGGTTTTCCTTTTTGGCTTCCTAATGGTATGACTTTAAGAAAACAGTTGGAAGATTTTTGGTACAAGGAACATACTTTAGAAGGGTATCAGTTTATTAAGACTCCAACTATGTTAAATAGAGATTTGTGGGAGTTAAGTGGACACTGGAATAATTATAAGGATAATATGTATACTTCTTCAATTGATATGCAAGAGTTTGCAATTAAGCCTATGAATTGTCCAGGTGGGATGTTAGTTTATAAAAATTCGCTTCATTCTTATAAGGATTTGCCTATTAGGTGTGGTGAACTTGGACTTGTGCATAGACATGAGGCGAGTGGTGCTTTAAATGGTTTGTTTAGAGTTAGATGTTTTACTCAAGATGATGCTCATATTTTTATGAGAGAGGATCAGATGGAGAGTGAAATTATTAGGTTAATAGAGTTTATTGATAGGATTTATAGTGTTTTTAAGCTTCCATATACTATAGAACTTTCTACTAGACCTAATGATAAGTTTATAGGAGAGATTGAAACTTGGAATAGGGCAGAGGCTATTTTGGAAAATGCTTGTAATAAGGCAGGGAAAGATTGTAAAATTAATCCCGGAGATGGTGCTTTTTATGGTCCTAAACTTGATTTTCATGTTACAGATTCTTTAGGTCGTGAGTGGCAATGTGGTACTATTCAACTTGATATGAATTTACCTCTAAGATTTGATCTTACTTATGTAGATAAGGATGGAGAGAAGAAAAGGCCTATTATGCTTCATAGAGTTATTTTTGGGTCTGTTGAGAGATTTATAGGAATTTTAATTGAACATTTTGCTGGTGCTTTTCCTATTTGGCTTGCGCCTGTTCAAGTTAATGTGGTGCCTGTAAATAATCAGTATCATTTGGATTATGCTAAGAGTTTAAAGGATAAGTTATTTCAAGATGGGATTAGGGTAGATATTGATATGAGAGATGAGAAACTTGGTTATAGGATGAGGGAAAGCGTGGTTAAAAAAATTCCTTATACTTTAATTATTGGGCAAAAGGAAGTCGATGAGAGTCTTGTTAGTTATAGAAAGTATGGAAGTGATGAGACTTATACTGTTAGTTATGAGGAGTTTATTAGTCTTATTAATGATGAAATTAAGAATAAAGATTTATTAGTAAAATAGTGAGATATTTAATCTTGCTATTTTTTATTTTTGTATTTAAAAAATCACTTGTGCATTTTAAACTACAAAACTATTGACTTTTTGTACAATATTTGTTATAATTATACCAGTTAATGGGGGTAAGATAGAAATGAAAGGTAGATTTTTATTAGATTATTTGGATGAAAATAATTTTAAGAAGTTAGAGAGAAGCTTGAAAAAGTATAATATGATGGCTTATAAGAAATTGATGTTTGATTATTATCCTAAGTTAAGAAAAGGAGAGTTTTTAGGAGAGTTAGTTTCAATAAATAAGCATGATCAGACTGAGAGTTATGAGTTACAACTTCCTACTGATAATTTGTTTATAAAAGTTTATGGAAAGGTTAAGCTTAGTTATACTGTTTATAAAGATCAAAATGTTGTTATGCTTACTGGACTTGAACCTAAAGATATTTTAATGGATGGTCATAAATCTGAGTTAACTGCATATAAAGGTATTATGATAAGTAAAGCTAATGCACAGAAGGAAATGTTTAAGATAGATTTGCTTTCTAGACTTGAGGATAAATAAAAGGAGGGGATTATTTATGTTTGAAAGCTTAGAAGTTTATAAAGTTTATTTAGAACAAGTAATTTATGCTATTTATAATATGATGAATAATAGAAATCTTAATATGGATATGAGTTTATGTTTGGTAGAGTTAGAAAAATATCAAAAGCGCTTAGAGTTAGTTGAAGGTGTTTTGAATAAAGATGTTAAGAAATGTAAACTTGTTAGGTGAGATATTTTTTGATAAATAATTTATGAAAAATTAATAAAAAGGGTTAAATGTTAGAATTATGTGATTTTTCTTAGTGGGAAAAATCGTAAATTCTAATATTTTTTGTTCAATATGTATAAAAAAGCCTTGCAAAATGTCATAAAGTGTTGTAATATTATTATTGCAATGGACCTTTAGCTCAGTTGGTTAGAGCATCCGGCTCATAACCGGGCGGTCGCAGGTTCGAGTCCTGCAAGGTCCACCACTAAAAAGCAGGCGTGGCGAAATTGGCAGACGCACTAGACTTAGGATCTAGCGGAGCAATCCATGGGGGTTCAAGTCCCTTCGCCTGCACCAGTGAAGAATCTGCTCGAACTTTTTATAAGTAAGGGCTTAAATGATAAATATCAATTCTATAAAGGGATTGATTTTTTTGTTGCTACACAAAAAGAAAGTGAGGAGATTCTTAAATGGTTACTATAATCAAAGAAGAAATTGAGATGGAAGAAGTGCTTAAAAATAAGATAAACTTTATTTGTGACTTTTATAAAGTTACTCCAGTAATTAAAACAGGTTGTATAAGGCGAATTGATAAGACTAACTTAACTTATGTGGAGCCTCATAGAATAATTATCAAAAATGTTACTTTACTTGCTTTTAATTATGAAAGTACGATGTATATAGAAAATTTAAGTCAAAGTGTTCCGCTCAAAGATTTAGAAAAGTATATAAAATCTTTAAACTAACAAACATAATAATCAATTCCTTTAATAATTAAATAATTATGTGACTTTTAGTATTTAGCACACAAATAGCATAAAAAGGGAATATTTTTGTACATTCCCTTATACATATAACTATGTTAGAATGTGTATAATTAATCAATAATTATATAAAGTCACAGGAAAATTCTTGTGATTTTTATTATTGAAAAAAAGGAGATGATGCTTATGTTCGAAGAAAAGAAAAAAACAGGTATTTATACTAGAGTGTCGTTGTAATACATAGGCAGACACATTATCCTCTTTTTTTTCTAGTTCTTGTTTCGTTATTGTAAAGCCATACTTACCAAAACTTGTTCCTATATCTAGTTTCCCATTTGGAAGGTTTTCGTTGATTAACTCTCCAGTTTTTAAAATGAATTTAATCTTGTAAAAATCTTCTTCTCCGTTTTCTAACTTTTCGCCAATAATAATCTTATCAACAAGACTATTAAAGACTTCTTCATTAAAATTAGTAAGACCTTTGTATTGTTTTAGAGTATTGAATATTTTATCAATTTGTTCTAACTTTTGTTTTCTAGTGAGTTCTATATTTTCAGTATCTTTTAGTTGTTGTTCGTACTCTTTAATCTTATTGGAAATTTCAATATTTTTTTGATTTAGTATTTCTTTTGAAATAGAGCCATCAAGTTGTAAATCAATGAGATTAGATAACTTATTTTCTAATTTAGATATTTCATCTTGTATCTTCTTATGATTAAGATTATCTTGTTTTTCATTGATAACTTCATTTACTTTTTTCATAAATGAGTTGATATATTTATCACTATCTTGAAATAGTTTGTTATAAGCAATTACAAATATATCTTCTA
>CANORX010000086.1 GCA_947569225.1 uncultured Clostridia bacterium | reverse complement strand
ATAACTGAAATAAATATAGAACAAATAACCTTTGAAGAAGAATTAAAAAAAGAATATGATGTAAATAACTTTTTAACTGAATTAATAAAATATAACAACCATAAAAATCAATAACCAAATTGCTTAATCAATCCAAATATTAAAAATTCAAACACAAACTTTACAAAATAAAATATAAAAAAACATAATCCTTATATTTAATAATAACAAAAAAAATGATATAATACCCCATAAGGAAGTGAAAAAATGAAAATTAACGAAGAAACAAAACAATGGATGTTTTTAATACTATTTGGAATAATAAGTTACTTCTTAATAAACAATTTAAATCTAATTTGGGATACGATTACAATAATCTTTAACGTATTCTTACCATTTATACTAGGTGGAGCCATAGCCTTTATACTAAACATACCTATGACAAAAATAGAAAACTTATTATTAAAAAAAGTAAAAAACAAAAAAATAAAACCACTAATAAGAATAATATCTATAGCTCTATCCTTAATAATATTCATCCTAATCATAGGGTCTGTAGCCTTTTTACTTATTCCAGAATTAAACATAGAAAGCCTAATCAGTAACATACCATCTCTTGTAAATGACTTAGAAACATTCATTCTAAATTTACTTGAAGACCACAATGGAATGCAAGACGAAATAAAAGAAATGTTTAAAAGCTTTAACACAAGTACAATACTATCTAACTTATTAGAACTAGTCATAAATGGTTCAATAAGCTTTATAGGAAGTATAATATCTAGTTTAATGACAATATTTATGTCAATAATATTCTCTGTATATATGCTTAGTCAAAAAGAATATCTCATTAGTGGATTTAAAAAACTAATTAATGCTTTTTCTAGTAAAAAAAGAAGTAAAAAAATATTAGAAATATGTACTCTATCAAATAGAACATTCTCAAAATTTGTATCTGGTCAATGTGTAGATGCAGCAATTTTAGGACTAATGATGTTTGTAGTACTATCTATATTTAGATTTCCATATGCACTACTAATATCAGTACTAACAGGAGTAACAGCCTTAATTCCAATATTCGGCGCACTAATAGCTATGGTAGTTGGAGCAATACTAATTGGAATTAACAATCCACTTGATGCCTTAATATTCATAATAATATTCCAAGTTGTCCAACAAATTGAAGGCAACTTCATATATCCAAGAGTAGTAGGAAGTCAAGTAGGACTATCACCATTATGGACTTTACTTGCCATAACTGTAGGAGGAAACTTATGTGGTGTAATAGGGATGCTAATAGGTTTACCCCTAGCGTCTATATGTTACGCAATATTTAGAAGCTATGTCAATGATAGACTAATTAGAAAAGAAGCATAAACATGTTTCTTTTTTTGTAAACTAGTTTAGATTTACATTTATAATTTACCAATAGTTTGATAGAATAAAAATAGAGGTGAATTAAAAATGAGTAGAGTAGGGACAATAGCAAGAGGAATAAGAACAGGAGTAATAAAAGAAGGAGACAACCTAGTTGATATCACTGTTAACAGTGTAATAGAAGCAAGCAACGAAGAAGGATTCGAATTACAAGACAAAGACATAGTAGCAATAACAGAAGCAGTAGTAGGCATATCGTTTGGAAATTACTGTACAGTTGATGATATTTGCATGGATATCAAGAATAAATTCAATGTTAGTCACATTGGAATAGTCTATCCAATCCTAAGTAGAAATAGATTTGCTGTATTATTAAGTGCTTTTGCACGTGCTATGGACAAAATAACTATGGTATTAAGTTACCCAAGTGACGAAGTTGGAAATGACATATTAGATAAAGACAAACTTAGAAACTTAAACATACCTATGTCAAACTATGTAATGAGTGAAAGTGAATACACAGAAAAATTTGGAGACTTTAAACATATTTTCACAGGTGTTAACATGGTAGACTTTTATCGAGACCTAGCAAAAAAAGAAAATTGTGAAATTGAATTTGTATTTTCTAATGATAGCAAAGTAATTTTAGACTATACAAAAAACGTATTAGTTGCAGACATTCACACAAGAAATGAAACAAAAAGAATATTAAAAAATGAAGGAGCTGACAAAGTATTAGGACTCGATGACATCATGACAGAAAGCATTAATGGTAGTGGATACAACAAAGAATATGGATTACTAGGAAGTAACCGTGCGACAGAAGAAAAAGTAAAATTATTTCCAACAGATTGCTTTAAATTAGTAAATGAAATACAAAATAAATTTAAAGAAAAAACAGGAAAAACAATTGAAGTAATGGTATATGGAGACGGTGCCTTTAAAGACCCAGTAGGAAAAATTTGGGAATTAGCAGACCCAGTAGTAAGTCCAGGATACACAAGTGGACTTGAAGGAAGCCCTAATGAACTTAAACTAAAATATTTATCTGACAACAAATTTGCTAATTTAAGAGGAGAAGAATTAAACGAAGCTATAAAAAAAGAAATAATAGAAAAAAATAAAAACTTAAAAGGAACAATAGAAACACAAGGAACTACACCAAGAAGATACACCGACTTAATAGGCTCACTGTGTGACCTAACTAGTGGTTCAGGAGATAAAGGCACACCAGTGGTATTAATTCAAAACTACTTTAAAAACTATGCTGACTAAAAAACTGCCAATTGATGGCAGTTTATTTCTTTATTAAAATTTTATATACAAGCTCATAAATCTTAGTAACTGAATTATTTATTTCAATTTTAGTTAATCTATTCTTCATTGATTTTACAATAAAAGGATAATTAAGACACAACTTAATTTTTCTTACAAGAGAAATAGCATTTCTAGATTTAAGTGCATAATGTTTCTTTAACATAATTTTAGCATTATAATTCTCATGTCTACTAAGACCAGGTATTAAAATACAAGGCTTACCCATTAACATACATTCATTTAGAGTAGTACTACCTGGCTTAGTTATAACAATCTCACTAATATTTAACAAATTAAAAACATCTTTTGTATATCCTAAAACCAAAGTATTTTTAATATTATTTTTAAGTATAAAATTCTCACATCTAATCTTTAACTCTTTATTTTTTCCAGCTATAAAAATAATATCTATAGGAAAATTCTTTTTAACAATTGTCTTAAAATAATCAAACGTATAATCATACCCATGACTTCCACCAGCAAACATAAGATAAATAGGCTTTTCTCCAGTCAAACTATACTTCTTTAAAATATAACCTTTATCATCTAATTTAGTAAAAGACTCATAATTAATTGGAGTACCAAACGAAAATATCTTTTTATCAGAAATTTTATTTTCTACTAATTCATTTTTAATAATATCATTTTGTACAATAAAATAATCTATATACTCTTCATTAACTATCCAATTTTTATGAAACATTGTATCAGTCAAAACTAACATTAAAGGTACATTTATTATTTCTAATTTTTTATAATAAGTAATTAAATAACTAACAAAAAAATGAGTTCCTATAATAATATCTGGATTAAAATCCAATATTGTTTTTCTTAAAGTAGGGGAATCATACATATTAATACAAAATTTAACATTACTTGCATTAAACACTGAATTATTAGATAAACCATAAAAAAGATTATGAAAAAATGATAATTTACTAACTTTATTAAAAATTTTAGAACCTAAATTTTTATTAGAGGAAATATAACTAGTTACATTTATCATTAATACTTCATATTTTCCTTTTTCTTCAAAATAATTTTTTATATATTGAGCAGAGGACCTATGCCCTGAACCATAATGTGCATAACCTATTAAAACTTTTTTCTTCATATAATATATTATAAAACAATATTAAAAAAAACTCACGTATTTTTTACATATTTCTATTTTTTAATTCATTTACTTTTCTATTCAAGTGATAATCATAATATTTTTTAATTTTAATAAAAAGTTCATTAGTATCTCCAAGTTCTTTCTTAAAATACCTTAGTAATTCCTCATGTGCTTTCTTAAAACAATTTAACTTTTCACAAATTATAATTTTCTTAGACAAACTCTCAGCATTTCTATAATAATTATATCCATCAAAATCAATACATAAAACTTTTTAAGCTTTAAAAACAATCTTAGGAACATTTGCTACATCTTCATAAAAATACAAATCAAAAAAATCAGGTAAAACACTTTCAAACAATTCTTTTTTAATAGCATACATAGAAAAAATACTATACCTAATATCATATTCACTAAAATTTAATAAAGCTTCTTTACCCGAAAATAATATATCATAATGAGTTTTGTATCGTTCTTTACTTTTAGTATTATTAATTTCATTTAAATTAAACTTTATTAAATCAGGATTATACTTAAAAATATTTTCCTTTAATATAGACAATAAACACTTGTTAATCGAATCGTCGGAATCCATAAAAACTATGTATTTACAATTTGCATAATTAATAGCGTCTCTCCTAGTTTTACTTAGTCCTAAATTTTCATGATAATAATAAAAAATATTATCGTACTTTTCTACATATTCTAATATTATTTTTTCGCTATTATCTGTACTTCCATCATTAATTAAAATTATCTCACAATCTTCAAGATTATTTTCAATTATACTATTTAAACACTTTCTAAGTGTACTTTCTTTATTAAAAACAGTAACAACTAAACTTATAATACATTTCATTTTACA
>CANORX010000085.1 GCA_947569225.1 uncultured Clostridia bacterium | reverse complement strand
AAATATTTCTTTATTATTTTTCTTCTACTATTCACATTACATATGTAGTTATTTTCTATTATTTTATCATTTTTTCTTAATCCTTCATTATGATTTATTACTACTATTTGAGTTACTGGTTTGGTTTTCTTATATTCATCTCCTACTTCTAATTGATTTACTAGTGTTTTCATTCCATATAATGTATTTTTTAATTCTGTGTTTATATTATTATTTTGTTGTATTTCTATGTTGTATATTCTTTGTTTTGTTTCTAGTATTATGTCTAATTCAAAGTTCTTTTCTATTATTCTTTTTCTAGTTAGTTTAACACTGTTGGTTATTATAGGTTTTTTTAAGTCCTCTATATTTATATTAATTATATTTTTTATTAGATTAAGTGTGAAGTCTATATTTTCTTTTGTCCCTAATATTTGTTTAGCCATTATGTCAGTTGTTAGTGATATATATTTAGCCATTAATCTCTCCTTCCTTCTTAAAACTAGCACAAATATGAGCATTATGCAACCGTGCCTAATTTTGATTTTTGTATGTATAATTTTAAGTATTCACTATACAATTTTTATATTTGTAAACAGAAACACTAGGAATTAAAAAAAATTGTAAAACCAATATTAATAATTGAAGTTACAATTATTATATTTGAAAGCACAAAAAAGTTATAAAAATATCCAAATTTTCATCTATTTTTCACGAATAAATAAAAAAAGCTCTAATCCAGAGCCCGTTAATAATCACAGTTCTACTATTTCTATTGAATCATCTTCTTCAGTAACTTTTGTATTAATAAATCTATTTGCATAAATATCTTGAACTTGTACTGGTTCTACTCTTTTAATTTCTTCTATTTCTTCATCTGGTAAAACCATTTCTCTATACTTTATTTGATTTTGATTAGCTTTAAAAATAGGAGCTGGTGGTTCATCATGATAAGGAACTTTAAAAACAT
Organism: uncultured Clostridia bacterium; assembly: GCA_947569225.1. Lineage (GTDB taxonomy): Bacteria > Bacillota_I > Bacilli_A > RF39 > UBA660 > MGBC139354. Next base: position 3,900 of record CANORX010000085.1, on the reverse strand, counting down.
TATCTATCTTTGGAGTATCATCAACTATATTATTCAGTTCACTATATTGCTGTTCTGTAAGAAGAGGCATCATCCTATCAGAAACATCATCCGCCTTTTTCTCTTCCTCTTCTATTTTTACATACTTACTTACATTCAACAAAGGCAAGAATATAACTCCTAAAAATATTAACCCCAAAGCAAAAGCCATATTTGTCTGAAAAATAATACTTAACCTATAAAGCATAACCAATATAATAAGAATATTAATTATTGGAAAAAGCAACATTATAAAAAACAATCTTGGCAATTCCGTAATATCTAAAAGTATGAGTAAATTATAAACTGGAATAAAAGATAAACTAGGTTTCTTCTGTGCTTTTTTAAAAATATTAAACGTCGATACCGATACCAATAAAGAAAATAATATTGTAATAATTGCAAAAAAAGACCAAATTTGCAAAAATCTAAAAATATAATAAACATTCATACTAATCTCACACCCTTATTACCCTATTATAATATTACAATAGTAATGGATTTTTATCAAGTAAATTTTATTCTTTTTTGTCTACACTTAACACTGAAAGAAATGCTTCTTGTGGTACCTCTACACTACCAACTTGTTTCATTCTCTTCTTTCCTTCCTTCTGTTTCTCTAAAAGTTTTCTCTTTCGGCTTACATCTCCTCCATAACATTTAGCAAGAACATTTTTTTTCATCGCTGACAAAGTCTCTCGTGCAATAACACGTGTACCAATACTTGCTTGAATTGGTACTGTAAACATTTGTCTAGGAATAATCTTTTTCAAATTCTCTACAATAACCTTCCCTCTTCTATATGCATCATCCTTATGAACAATAATACTAAGAGCATCGACTATCTCACCATTCAATAAAATATCTAATTTTACTAACCTACTTTCTTTATTACCTATAAAATCATAATCAAAAGAAGCATAACCTTTAGTATAACTCTTAAGTTTATCAAAAAAATCATACACTATTTCACTTAAAGGTAACTCGTATATAACATTAACTCTCTTAGAATCAATATATAAAACATTCACATAAACTCCACGCTTCTCTTGACATAACTCCATAACTGCACCTACATATTCATTAGGAACAAAAACATTAGTCTTCACAAACGGTTCTCTAATAACACTAATCTTACTTTGTTCTGGCATCTTATTAGGACTATCAATATTAACTAGCTCACCATTAGTAAGTTCCACTTCATAAATAACACTAGGACTAGTAGCAATAAGCTCTATTCCAAATTCTCTTTCTATTCTCTCTTCTACTATCTCCATATGTAAAAGTCCTAAAAATCCACACCTAAAACCAAAACCAAGTGCATCACTTTTTTCAGGATCACTTGTAAGAGCCGAATCACTTAACTTTAACTTTTCAAGTGCCTCTTTTAAATTTTCATACTTACTACTATCGATAGGAAAAAGACCACTATAAACCATTGGTTTCATAGGTTTATATCCAGGCAAAGCCTCTAACTTACTCTTCTCACCAACTATAGTATCCCCAACTTTTACATCTTCTATACTTTTTATACTAGCAGTTATATATCCAACTTCACCAGAAACTAATTTATCCCTTGGACTATCCTTAGGAGTAGTCTTACCAAGACCAATAACTTCATAAACAGCGCCTGTTGAAACCATTCTTATCTTATCTTTAACTTTAACTTCTCCATCAACTATTCTAACTAAAGTAACAATACCCTTATAGCTATCAAAATAACTATCAAAAATCAAAGCTCTTAACTCTTTCTCTTCACTTTTGGGTGCTTCTATTCTCTCAACTACCGCATCCATAAGTTCCCTAACACCTTCTCCAGTTTTACCGCTACAACAAAGTATCTCACTTCTATCAAAACCTATAGACGCAACTAACTCATCTTTCACCTTTTCCACATCTGCATTAGGTAAATCAATTTTATTAATTACATTGTCCATAGCCAAATACAAATTAGCAAGCGTCTGAGCTTCTATACCTTGAGTAGCATCCACAACTAAAATAGCCCCTTCACAAGCAGCTAAACTTCTACTAACCTCATAAGAAAAATCCACATGCCCTGGAGTATCTATTAAATGAAGAGTATATCCCTTATACTTAAGTTCTACAGCATTTAACTTAATAGTAATTCCTCTTTCACGTTCAAGTTCCATATTATCAAGTAACTGTGCTTGTTTCTCCCTTTCAGTTACATTCCCACATATATCTAAAATTCTATCAGCAAGTGTACTCTTTCCATGATCTATATGTGCAATTATACTAAAATTTCTTATTTTGTCTTTTTCCATAAGTTTTCACCTGTACAAAGTATATCACAAAGTCCTATCTAAGTAAATTAATTTTAAAACCATAATTTTCTAAAAAAACCTAACAATATCCCCAACATTGGAAACTTCTTTTAAATATCTATTATTATTTAAAACCACACTATCATTATCTCTAAAATACAACGTCATAGGTTTATCCTATCCAAAATTTTTTTAACCAATTATATTATTATCTTCATCAAACTTCACATCAATAAACTTTTTAGATGAAAGATAATCACACAAATGAACAAATTTTTGATATTTATTAACAGGCGGTTCTAACACTTTATTACCTCTGTAATCATTTACCCATTCACCCATATGAGTTTCTATCATACTGCAAAGTAAATCTATCTCATCATCTCTTAATTTTAATTTACTTTTATTATCTCTAATAAGATTAGATGCAAGAATCGGATGATCAAACCTAGTATACTTCTCATTATCACCACGTTTAACACTATCATGCATAATAAGCGCTAAATATATTAAATCTATTTCATCACTAGTATAACTCTCATTAAAAGTCTTAGTTGAAAGTATCTCTTTTGCAAACCTAACAGCTACTTTAACATGTCTTAAAAGTCCTGCCTCTCCATTACTAAAAAGAGAATGATACTTTCCTGTCGAACTTGCAGCCTCAAAAAAGAAATAATCAGGAATCAAACCAACTAACACCTTAGCACTCTCTCTTATCCTTTCATTTTTAATATAATTAATCTCTTCCCTAAACAACTCTTGCTTATTTAAAACCTCTACTTTATAATCCATATCCACTTACCTCTTTTCTTATAAATTGATACGTTTTTTTCTTACACTAGAACGCACCAAACTTACAGAAGAACTCATAGTTTTATCAATACTATCAATCAAAAGAGTCCACTCCATATAATTTAATATTATATCATCTTTCATAGAATTTGTAACTAATTTATCAGTAATATTAAAAACATATGATGAAATTAAATATAGTATTAAATTAGATGTATCTAAACTTTCAAAATGAAGAAGAAAACTCTTAAAAGCTTTACATCTAACAAAATATTCTATTCCTGCTTCAGTCCTATTTTTAAAAGAAATACCATACATAAAAAAGACAAACGCAAAAACTAATAAAAATAAAGACAAAACACTAAAAATATCAAAATACACATGAAAGAAAATAAGAATCAAACACAAAACAGAATAAAAAACACATACAACTTTAATTCTTCCCGTCCTCTCATAAAAATTCTCACGAGTAACCTCTTCCATAAACTTATCTCTCCATGAGTTATAATGAAGCAAAAATGAACTACCACTTTCATTAAGATAATTACTTATCATACTAAGACTTGTCTTACTCCCATCCCCCACTTCTTCAAACATAATATCCAAAATAACTTTCTCACTCTCACTTAAATTATCCAAACTAACTTTAGTAAACTCATAATCCCCATCAACCAATTTTTTAAAACTTATATTATTCTTATAAATCAAATTTAAAACACAAACACTAAAACTCTTTAAAGAAACTTTTTTAAGGAACAAATACTCAAGCCTTGTAACATCTATTTTCTGAGTAAAATCACTAAAT
>CANORX010000084.1 GCA_947569225.1 uncultured Clostridia bacterium | reverse complement strand
AATATTAAATCAGTACCTTTATATGCAGTGTTTTGCATTAATAAAGATAGTCTAGATATTTGATTTTTAAAGAAAAGTAGAGTATATTATAACGAAAGGAGAAATAGAAAATGAAAGAAGATAGTAAAATAGGTGTAGGAAAAATAAATGGAAAATATGTAATATTAGATACCGCGCAAATAATGGAATCTTATACTGAAACAATGTCAGTAATATCTAGTTCTAATATAATCTTTAGTGCAACTGATATGGATGAAAATTCTATTAAAGCAAATACTTACTTAACTGACCCTAGAAGAAAATATTTTCCTTATAGTGATATGCCTATCCATTATAGAAAAAGATTTTTAAAAGAAAAACAATTATTTATAAATTTACTTTTAAAACTTAATGAGCCTTATTTAGTAATAAAATCTGGTATACCTTTATTATATTATGTTACTTTAGTAAATGGAGAATTTCTTTTAATAAAAAAATTATTAGAACAAACAAATTATCAAAAAAGTTATGTAAGTAGTAAAGAAGTAGATTCAATAATAAAGAATTTAATGATTCATCAAAGTGATGAACAAATTTTTATAGTAGATGAGTATGGAAGAATATTAGATTGTAATAAAACTAAAGAAGAAGAAAATAAAAGTAATTTAGAATTTATAGAATATTTAGAACAAATTAATGTAGATTATAGTTTCAAAGATGGTGTTTTTACACATCCAACCTTTATTCAAAAAGGTAAAATACCCAACTATTTAGTAGCGAATGGCGCTTATACTTATTTTATAAAAACAAATGGTAAAGATTTTCTAGTTAAATTATTTAAAGAAAAATATTTGGATAAAGATGCAAGTATAGTAGAAATATCTGATATAAAGTTAGATACATTAGATAGTATATTAGAAACAATACCAGAAACTAGTGACTATTTAAATGAACCTGTAATTAAAAAATCTTTAAATAGAAAACTATTTAAATGATTTTCAGTAAAGATGACATCTAAACCTAGATATGTTATCTTTTTTTTGGTAGAATACTATTAAGGAGATGGTTTGTTTATGAAAATTCTAAGTGTAAATGCTGGTAGTAGTTCTTTAAAGTTTCAACTATTTTTAATGCCAGAAGAGAAAGTACTTATTAGTGGACTTTTTGAGAGAATAGGTATTGATGGGAGTTATACTATTAAATTAAATGGTGAGAAGGTTACAAAGGAAACTCTGTTAGCTAATCATGAAGTGGCTTTTAATATATTAATGAAAGAGTTAATAGATAATAATGTTGTTAGTAGTCTTGATGAGATTAAAGCTGTTGGACATAGAGTGGTTCAAGGTGGAGATTATTATGATAAGAGTGTAATTATTGATGATGAAGTTATTTCTAGAATAGAAGAGATGTCTGTTTTAGCTCCTCTTCATAATCCAGCTGGGTTAACAGGTATTAAGGCTAGTATGAGTGTTATAAAGAATGCTATTAATGTTGCTGTTTTTGATACTGCTTTTCATCAAACTATGCCAGAAGAGAATTATGTTTATGCTTTACCATATGAATGGAATAAAGAATATAAGATTAGAAAGTATGGTTATCATGGAACTAGTCATAAGTATGTTAGTGAAAGAATTAATCAAATTTTAGGAAGAGATAATACAAGAGTTATTACTTGTCATTTAGGTAATGGTTCTAGTATTAGTGCAGTTAAAGATGGTAAGTGTGTTAATACAAGTATGGGACTAACTCCTACAGCAGGAGTAATTATGGGAACTAGATGTGGGGATGTAGATGCTACTATTATTACTTATATGATGGATAAATTAAATATGAGTACTAAGGAAATAGAAAATGTTATGAATAAAGAGAGTGGACTTTTAGGAATAAGTGGTGTTTCTAATGATTCTAGAGATATAGTTGATGGTATAGAGAATGGTAACTCTAGATGTCTTTTAGCTCAAAAGATGCTTGTTAATAGTATTGTTAGTTATATAGCTAAATATTATGTGGAACTAGGGGGAGCAGATGCTATAGTGTTTACTGCTGGGATAGGTGAGAATTCTATAGTTACTAGAAGAGATGTTATTAATAAATTAGGAGCTTTAGGTATTAAGTTAGATGAAGAAGCAAATGATATAAGAAGTATAGAGAGACTAATTACAACTAGTGATTCTAAGGTTCCATGTTATGTTATTCCTACTAATGAAGAATTGATGATAGCAAAAGATTCTTATAATTTAATAAAATAGAAAGAACGTGAGTAATGAAAAAAGAAGTGTTAAAGAAAGTTTATAGTGAGATTAGAAAGTATAATACAATTTATATAGCTAGACATATAGGACCTGATCCTGATGCTGTGGCTAGTCAGATAGCGCTTAGAGAAGCTATAAAATTTACTTTTCCTCAGAAACAAGTTTGTACTGTAGGTGCAGGTGCTGCTAAGTTTAAGTATATTGGTAAGTTAGATAAGGCTACTACTTATGATTATGAGAATTCTTTAGTTATTACTTTAGATGTTCCTAATAAGTCTAGAGTAGATGGTTGTGATTTAGATAAATTTAAAAATATAATTAAAATAGATCATCATCCTTTTGTAGAAAAGTTTAGTGATTTAGAATATATTGATGAGGATGCTTGTAGTACTTGTGAGATACTTCTTGATTTAATTAATGAAACTAGACTTAAGATTAATCACAGTATTGCTATTAGTTTGTTAATTGGTATTATAAGTGATTCTAATAGGTTTTTGTTTAATCCTTGTAATGAAAGAATACTTTATAAAGTTGCTGATTTAGTTAAAAAGTTTAAGATAAATTTACAGAATGTTTATTCACTTATTTATAGTAGACCTATGAGTGAGGTTAGACTTATGGGTTATATTGGTTCTAATTTGAAGGTTACTAAGAATAAGTTTGCTTATATTATTTTGGAAAATGATATAGTAAGTAGTTTTAATGCTGATGTTAGTAGTGCTTCTAATATGGTTAATGATTTTAATAATATAGAGGATTTTATTGTTTGGATGTTTGTTACTAAAGATTTAAAGAATGATATTTTTAAAGTTAATATTAGAAGTAGAGGGCCTATTATTAATGATGTTGCTAGTAAGTATAATGGTGGAGGACATAAGTTTAGTAGTGGTGCTCGTATTAAGACTATGGATGAGTTAGATGATTTGATAGCTGATTTAGATTATTTGTGTAAGGAATATATTAAAAATAATAGTTAGTTTTGAAACTTAGAGATTTTCTTTAAGTTTTTTCTTGACTTTGTTATTTTTTTTTGTTATTATATATAGTAAATTTTGGGGAGGGTTTAATATGTTAAAAGAGTTAGAAAGATTAAAAGGGAATTTAGCTAAAGCGGAAGATAAGTATTTTGATACAGAAGAGCGTTTAGAAAAAAATAAACAGAAAATATTAGAAGGGTCTTTAGAAAAGATTAAAAAAAATCAAGATAAAATTAAAGAGTATTTAGAAAAAGTTGTAGATTGTTCAATTTTAAGTAAAAAAGAAATAGTTTCAGCTTATGTGGAATTATTTAATGTGTTTGAGAGTGAAGAGGTTGATTTTGTTTCATATGATTATATGATTCTTGCTATTGAAGATGTGATGTATAAAAATCCATTATATAATCCTTATTTTTGTCGTTCTGTTTTTCATATTCTTGGAGTGAGAAATAAAAATGTAGGATATTTGGTACCTAAGAGTTTAGTCCAAAAAATGACAAATAAAACATTAACACAAGAAGATTTATTTCAATTATTATCTATTATGCTAGATGATAGAAGATGTATTTATGGTAATTTTATGACTGGATCTATTAAGTTTTATGAGATAGATGATAAAAATAATAATGTTAGATTTATGTTTAGTAATTATCCTGATTATTTTAAAACATTTATTGATTTTGCCATAGATTATAGGGTTAAAAATAATTTACAAGAATTAGAAAGTGAACAAGAAAAAGAAATGTTTCAAAGATTAAAAAAAGAGTTTTTAGATTCTAGAAGAAAAGAAATAATTCAACTATTGGAGGAACAGGAAAAAGCAGATTTAGCTTTGATGGAAAGTAATAGTCAAAGAAGAAAGCTTATTTTAGATAGTATTAGTGGAAATACAAATAAATAGAGTGCAAAGTAGTGCACTTTATTTTTTATTAGTTTTGAATATTTTTTGTTTACATTTGTTTATTAAAATAATTGACTAATAAAAATTTTTGACTTATAGTAATATTATGTTAAAGATAATAGTAGTTTATCTATTTATGTTTATTTTTTTACAGTAATATTACAATAGAGTTGGAAAATTATGTTATTCTATTGTAGATGAATAATATTTTGTCATAAATAGTGTTTATGTGTAAATAATAAAATTAGGAGAGTATAATGAAAAAGAATGTTATTATTGGATTAATTGTAAGTATTTTATTAATAAGGGTTGGAGTTAGTTATGCTTATTGGAGAGGTGTTGTTAAGGGAGAGGGCGCTCCTATGACACTTAATTTTGATGATGTTAGAGTTATTTTTACTGATGATACTACACTTAGTAGTGGAGAGGTTAAGCCTGGGTGGAGTGTTAGTAAAATGTTTACTATTAAGAATGAGAGTAGTGATATTTTTAAGTATGATATTTTAATAGAAGGTTTAATAAATACTTTTGTACTTGAAGGTGGACTTCAGTATAAGATTACTAGTAATAATAATGGATATAATATGAGTGATTTTGTGGATGTTCCTAAGAGTAGTACTGCAAGTGATGTTGTTTTGGTTTATAGTGTTCCAGTAGAGGCTTTAGTTACACAAGAATATACTATAGAGTTTAGGTATCAAGGTTTAGATGTTGACCAAAGTGAAGATATGGGGAAAACTTTTGGTTGTACTTTAGCTATTAGAGAAGGAACTAATGATCCTAAGTTACTTTATAATAAGATATTAGCAGATCATCCA
>CANORX010000083.1 GCA_947569225.1 uncultured Clostridia bacterium | reverse complement strand
GCAACAACAGGAGTAATCTATAAAGAGAGTACATATAGAGAGACTGGAGGAAATAACAATAAGGATGTATATTATTTTGCAGGAAATGTAGCGGATAACTGGGTACAATTTGCAGGTAAAATGTGGAGAATAATAAGAACAAATGAAGATGGTTCAGTAAGACTTCTCTATCATGGAACAAGTACAACAGCAACAGATTCATATATAGCAACAAGTACTGCGTATAATGGTTCTTATAATAATACAATGTATGTAGGATATATGTATGGGACAACAGGAAGTATAAGTAATAATAGAACAAATACAACGAGTGCACCAATAAAAACAACAATAGATAATTGGTATAAGAATAATATACTAAGTAGTTATGATGGATATGTAAGTAAGACAGCTATATATTGTAATGATAGAGCAAGTGGACAATATTCAAGTAGTGGAAGTATGTACTATGCTGCATATTCAAGATTAGTAAATGATCAAACACAGAAAAGACAACCAACATATCAATGTGGGCAAAACTCAAGAGGCGGATACTATAATACAAGTGGAACATGGACAACATTAAGTGGGGCATATACAAGTAGTGCAGCAAATACAGCAGATAAATTCAGTGCAAATACAGGTTCTGGAGGAAATGGAAAATTACAGTATCCGATAGCTTTGATAACAGCAGATGAAATAAGTTTTGCAGGTGGTAAATATGGTACAAACGCACCAAACACTTATTACTACCTAAACAGCTCAGGAGGAAGCAGCACTGGAAGTAACTGGTGGTGGACAATGAGTCCGTCTAACTTCACTGGTACTTACTTGTACTTGTTCGGTGTGAGTGGTTCTAGTAGTCCTGGCTACTTGGGTGCTGATGGTGTTAGTAATACGCATGCCGTGCGTCCAGTACTTTCTCTAAAATCTTGTGTACTGGTATCTAGCGGTAACGGAACAGCAAGTAATCCATATAAGGTAGAAGTAAATAGTGCGTGCAGTGGCGCTGTGAATTAAGGAGGACGCGGAACCCTTTTCGCGGACTTATAAATAGACGACGACAAGCTTTGCTTGGAGTCGTCTATTTTGTAGTTTTCGACTTCACGTTTAGTGAAGTCGATGATTCAATTAAAAAAATATTTTATTTTTAGTTTTGATAATGTATAATGTATTATATATGAGAGGTGGTATTAAAAATGAATTTTTATAAATGTAATAAGTGTGGTAAAGTTCTTTTTTCTAAAGAATTATTAGAGTGCTGTGGAGCAAGTATGGAAATGTTAGTTCCTAATGTAGTTGAGGCATCTTTAGAGAAGCATCTTCCTTCTTATGAGATTATAGACTCTAAAGTTAAGGTAAAGATAGGTGAAATATATCATCCTATGAGTGAAGAACATTATATTGTGTTTGTGGCTAAAGTTTTGGGAGATAATGTTGAGTTCCATTATTTTAATTCTAATGACGTACCTGAATGTGAGTTTTTATATGAAAAGGGTATGGGAATATATTCTTATTGTAATATTCATGGACTATGGATGGTAAGTTTAGATTGATTTTTATGTTATGATTTTTGGATAATATTGGAAATTGATTATTAAAAAATACTTATTTATGAGTCCGAATAAATATGCAAGTGATATTAGTAATGCTTTTGGAGTAAGTGCTAGTAATCCTGGCCAGTTGTACTTCGGCTATGTCCACGGTGGTGGTGCCGTGCGTCCTAGTAATTTCTCTTTGCAATGAGTAAATTCATAGTGAAACTATAGTAGAATAAGCTTAAGAGAAACAAATATAATCCAGTCTAAAGGACAAAAATGTTTGATGAGTAATAGTATAGAATTAGTATTTAAAGAAAGTTAGATATTGTTATAGTTTAAATTAATTAATTATGGGTGATGTTGTTAGTTGTTGAGAATGAGTCCGTATGGATTTTATAGAAGTGGTTGTACAAGTGTGTTCTTTGTGAGTGCTAGTAGTCCTGGCTACTTGGGTGATCTTTATGCTTATAATAAGTATGCCGTGCGTCCAGTAATTTCTCTTTGAAAGAGGTAAGTTCATAGTGAAACTATAGTAGAATAAGCTTAAGAGAAACAAATATCATCCAGTGTAAATAGGCAAAAAATGTTTATATTAGTAATAATATTTAGTTAGTATTTTAAAGAAAGTTGGATATTATTACGATTTAAATTATTTTTTTGTGGGTGATGTTGTTAGTTGTTGAGAATGAGTCCTAATGACTTCTACAGTAGTAATAGACGCGCGTACATGTTCTCTGTGTATAGTTCAGATTATCCTGGCCAGTTGTATGGCGGTTACGTCGACGGTGCGAAAGCTGTGCGTCCAGTGTAATTTCTCTTATTATAAGTGAGTTCATAGTGAAACTATAGTAGAGTGAGCTTAAGAGAAACAAATGTCATCCAGTCTAAAGGGCAAAAAACTTTGATGAGTAATAGTATAGAATTAGTATTTAAAGAAAGTTAGATATTGTTATAATTTGAATTAATTAATTATGGGTGATGTTGATAATTGTATTTATGTAATGAGTCCTTATTACTTCGGTGGTACTTACTTGCACGTGTTCTATGTGGGCGGTTCAAGTTCTCCTGGCTGCTTGGGTAACGAGTGGGTCGACAATATGAAGGCTGTGCGTCCAGTACATTTTCTCTTTGTAATGAGTAAATTCATAGTAAAACTATAGTAGAATGAGCTTAAGAGAAACAAATATCATCCAGTCTAAATAGGCAAAAATGATTTAAAAAGTAATAATATGTAATTAGTATTTTAGAGAAGTTTGTATATTATTAAAGTTTAGATTTATTATTTGTGGGTGGGTGATGTTGCTAATTGTATTTGTGCAATGAGTCCGTATTATGCTGATAGTGACTCATGGGCGTACGTGTTCTTTGTGTGCGGTTCTAGTATTCCTGGCCAGTTGTGGAGCAATTGGGTCAGCAACACGTATACCGTGCGTCCAGTAAAATTTCTCTTTGAAATAGGTAAATTCATAGTGAAACTATAGTAGAATAAGCTTAAGAGAAACAAATGTCATCCAGTCTAAATAGGCAAAAATGATTTAAAAAGTAATAATATGTAATTAGTATTTTAGAGAAGTTTGTATATTATTAAGATTTAGATTAATTATTTTAGGGTGATGTTGACTATTGTGTTTATGTAATGAGTCCGTATTACTTCACTGGTACTTACTTGTACTTGTTCGGTGTGCTCGGGTCTGATTATCCTGGCCGCTTGAGTAACACTAATGTAGGCTTCATTAGTAGTGCGAGTGCCATGCGTCCAGTACAATTTCTCTTTATAAGTGTAAACTGTGTGTAAAAATATGAATGTTACTAATTTTGATAATTGTAGGTGTTTTTTATCTACAATTTTTATTTTTATTTAATTTTGCTTTGGAAAATAGTGCTTTTGTTTTAAAATTGTGTTTTCAATTCTCAATATTGTGAGTTTGCAATAATAAAATATATGTGTTAAAGTTTTTTTGAAAGGAGGAAGTATGCTTAATAATGTTGTACTAGTAGGTAGGCTTACAAAAGATCCAGAAGTTATTACTACTGAAAAAGGTAATAAGAGGTCATTTATAGTAGTTGCTGTTCCTAGGTCATTTAAAAATTCAGATGGAAAAAATGATAGTGATTTTATTAAATGTATTCTTTGGAATATAGTGGCTGAACATACTTGTGAGTATTGTAGAAAAGGTGATATTGTAGGTATTAAAGGTAGGATTCAAACTAATACTTATGAAAAAGATGGAGTTATGGTATATGATACTGAAGTTGTAGCAGAAAGAATAACTTTTTTATCTGATAGTAAGAATCATGTTAATGAGATTACTCCAGAAACAGAAAAATAATTTTTCTGTTTTCACACTCTCATCTTTAAATGTTAAATTTATTATTGTATAATTAAAAAGTAATAGATGAAAATACACCCCTCATAATTAAAAACTAGAAGTAACGATTAACTAGTCTAGAAAGGTGAGAGTATGAAAATAGAAAAGTTGATAGATAAATTAAAAAATAATGAGAAGATATTAAGAGATGAAATGTTTTTTATTGTTAATGGCTATACTGATGGAAGTATAAGTGATGAGCAAATGAGTGAGTTTTTGTTACTTGTGATGGATAAGAGTTTATCTTATGAAGAGACATTTTATTTGACAGAAGCTATGATAAATAGTGGAGATATGTTAGATTTAACTTCTTTTGAAAGAGTTATTGTAGATAAGCATTCTACTGGTGGAGTAGGAGATAAGGTGACTTTACTTGTTTCTCCAATAGTTGCTTCTTTAGGTCTTGGTGTAGCTAAGATGAGTGGAAGAAGTTTAGGTTTTACAGGTGGTACTATTGATAAATTAGAGAGTATTCCAGGGTATAAAGTTAATTTGTCTAATGAGGAGTTTGAAAGTAATGTTAAAGAGTATGGTATAAGTATTATAAGTCAAACTGGTTCTTTAGCGCCTGCTGATAAGAAAATATATGCGCTTAGAGATGAAATAGGTGCCGTAGAGTCTATTCCTCTTATAGCAAGTAGTATTATGAGTAAGAAAATTGCTAGTGGAGCCTCTTATATAGTTATAGATTTAAAAGTTGGTGAAGGAGCTTTTATGAAAGATAAAAGTTCTGCAAGTGTTTTAGCTGATTATATGATTAAAATAGGTGAGTATTTTAAAAGAAAAGTTGTATGTGTTTTAACAGATATGAATACTCCTTTAGGTTATACTGTGGGTAATAGTATAGAAGTTTTAGAAGCTAGGGAATTTTTTGATGGTAAGAGAGAGAAAAGATTAGAAAAGTTAGTTATTACTTTGGCTTCTTATATGGTTTCAATTGGTAAAAATATTTCTTATGATGACGCTTATGTACAAGTTATAGATGTTATTAATAATGGACAAGCTAGAGATAAGTTTTATCAGTGGATAAGTGTTCAAGGAGGAGATATTGAAGGTTTAAAGTTAGGTGAAAAGAAACTAGAATTTAAGGCTAATATTGAAGGGTATATTACTTATATAGATTCTATAAAGTTATCAAAGCTACTATTTAAGTTGGGAGCAGGAAGAAAAAGAAAAGAAGATAGTATAGATATGGGC
>CANORX010000082.1 GCA_947569225.1 uncultured Clostridia bacterium | reverse complement strand
TTAAATCTGCATTTTTTATAGTTGAAAGTCTATGTGCGATTATAAATGAAGTTCTACCTTCAGTTAATTTATCCATAGCGCGCTGTACTAACTCTTCAGTTCTAGTATCAACATTACTAGTAGCCTCATCTAATATTAAAAATGGAGAATCCTCAATCATACCTCTAGCAATAGTAATTAATTGCCTTTGACCTGCTGACACACTATCATAATCATTAATAACACTATCATACCCATTAGGCAAAGTCTTTATAAAATGATTTAAACCAATAAACTCACAAACCTCTTTAACCTTCTCATCACTTATATTTTCTCTATTATAAACTATATTTTCCTTAACAGTACCATTAAATAACCAAGTATCTTGTAACACCATAGTAAATAAACTATGAATATTTTCTCTAGTTAGTTCATTAATAGAAACTCCATCAATAAATATATCACCCTTATTAATATCATAAAATTTCATAAGTAAATTAACCATAGTAGTTTTTCCAGCTCCTGTAGGCCCCACTATAGCTATTTTCTGACCAGTTTTTGCTTTAGCAGTAAAATTCCTAATAGTAGGATTCTCATTTCCATCATACTTAAATTCTACATTCTTAAATTCAATATTTCCTTTAGCTTTAGACTTATCTAATAACTTTGTAATATTCTCTTGACTACTCATTTCCTCTTCATCTAAAAATTCAAACACTCTCTCACTAGCAGCAGCTGTTGATTGTAAACTAGTTAACCCTTGTGCTATCTGAGCTAAAGGAGACGTAAATAGTCTTACGTAAGTAATAAAAGCAACAATAACACCAAACGAAATATTACCATTCATTGTAAGAATTGCACCTACAATACAAACAGCAACATAACCAAAATTACCAATAAAATTCATAAGAGGCATCATAATACCTGAAAGAAACTGACTTTTCTTATTAGCATTAGTAACTTTTGTATTAAAATCATCAAATTTAAAATTAGCATCCCTTTTCCCATTATAAGCCTTAACAACATTTATACCACTATAAATCTCTTCTATATGAGCATTAAGGTTTCCTAGTCCCTCTTGCTTTTCCTTAAAATACTTTTGACTCTTTGACAAAATAGCCATCATACCTAAAAAACCAATTAAACTAGAAACAATTGCAGTAATAGCCATAATAGAGTTAGTAACAAACATCATAATAATAGTACCTACAAATAACGTAACTGCACTCACTAAACTACTAAAAGAATTATTCATAGTTTGTGCTATAGTATCAACATCATTTGTAACTCTAGAAAGCAAATCTCCTGTTTGATGCTTATCAAAATACTTTAAAGGTAATCTATTAATCTTTTTAGAAATTCTTGAACGTAGTTTCTTAGCAAACCTATTAGAAACATCAGTCATACACAAACCTTCAACAAAATTCATAATAGCACTTGTTAAATAAAGTATTACTAGAAAAATAACAATACTTTTAATAGCAGACATATCCATATTAGGCTTAATAATCTCTTGAATACTTAATGGTAAATTATCCACAATCTTATACATATCTTCTGGCTTAATATCTTTATCAACATTTTTAGAAATATTTAAAAACTCTATTTGATCTTTTACAGGAATATTAACACCATCTATTTTAAAATCTTTTAACAAAAAAGCTAAATTATCAACATCTATTTGTTCTAAAGAACCATTATTAACATTTTGACTATTATTATCAACATTTAAATTCCTATTAATTTCATTTGAAAGTAGTTCTAAATTCTCAGTATTAATAACAAGTCCATTAGCTATCTCATCAGTAAACTCCGACAATTTATTAGGAGAAAGAATAGAAAGAATAGAACCAATAATAGCTAAAAATAATCCAGTATAAATTAAAAACTTATGACCTTTCATCTCACTAAATAATCTTTTAATAGCATTTCCAAAATCATTTGCTTTTTCTATCGGAGCATTCATTCCACCCATAGGCCCATTTTTAGGAGCTTTAGCATTCTTATCTTTCATTCTCTAGTTCCTCCTTTCCTAATTGCGATAAAGCAATTTGCTTATAAACATCACAAGACTTTAATAATTCTTTATGAGTTCCTTTTCCTACAATATTACCATTATCTAAAACAATAATCATATCTGCATTCATAATAGTACCAATTCTCTGAGCTACAATCAAAGTAGTAGCATCCTTTGTATATTTCTTTAACTCACGTCTTAAAACACTATCTGTTTTATAATCTAAAGCAGAAAAACTATCATCAAAAATATATATTTCAGGATCTCTAGCAATAGCCCTAGCTATAGAAAGCCTTTGCTTTTGACCGCCACTAATATTAGTTCCACCACTAGCAATATGTGAATTATAAGAATCATCTAATTTTAAAACAAACTCTTCGGCTTGAGCAACCCTTATAGCTTCTTTAATTTGTGCAAGACTAGTCTCACCTTTACCATTCTCACCATAAGAAACATTAAAATTAACTGAACCATCAAACATAACAGCCTTTTGAGGAACATAACCTATCTTATTGTTAAGAGCTTCTTCCTTATATTCTTTCACATTAACGCCATCAACTAAAACCTCACCCTCGGTTACATCATAAAACCTCGGTATCAAATTAATTAATGTTGACTTACCACTTCCAGTTGACCCTATAAAAGCTACAACATCTCCCTGATTAGCTTTAAAAGAAATATCTCTAAGCAAATACTCATCAGCATCTGGATATTTAAAACTAACATTCTTAAATAGAACTTCTCCCTTTAAAGAAGTATTTCCATCAAAATTTCCATACTTAATACTAGTATCTTTATCTAAAACCTCATTTATTCTATTAGAAGAAACACTAGCTCTAGGAACCATCATAAATATCATAGCAAGCATCAAAAATGACATAATAACTTGCATAGCATAACTACTAAAAACAACCATATCTCCAAAAAGATTAATCTTATCGGCCATTAAAGCATCCTTAATTAAATAAGCACCTATAAAATATATTCCTAAAGTAAGACCATACATAACTAAATACATAACAGGTTGCATAATTGACATAGTCTTCTGATTAAACATCTGTGTCTTAGTTAAATCATCATTAACATTCTCAAACTTACCCTCTTGATAATCCTCAGCATTAAAAGCTCTAACAACTCTAATTCCCATTAAATTTTCACGTGTTGCATTATTTAACTTATCGGTTAGCTTTTGAACTCTCTTAAATCTTGGTAACACTATCATCATAAGAATACCAATTACACTTAATAAAATAACCACTGCAACCCCAGTCAAAGCACTCCATTCCCAAGACTTATCTAAAATCTTAAGAATAGCCCAAACAGCAGTAATAGGTGCCTTTAACATTAACTGTAAACCTAAAGTTATAACCATCTCTACTTGAGTAATATCATTAGTTGTTCTAGTAATCAAACTACTTGTAGAAAACTCTTTTATCTCACTAGTAGATAAATTTTGTATTTTCTTAAATAATTTATCTCTAACTTTCATAGAAAAAATAGAAGAAATACTAGAAACTAAATATCCAGTAACAATCGCAGCACCTAAACTACCAAAAGCGCATAAAATCATGTATCCACCATTTTTTAAAATATCAGATAACTTACTGCCTTCAGTTTGAACTAATCTCGTTATAGCCGACATATAATCAGGTAATTTAAGGTCTAACCAAACTTGAAATACCACAAGACACAAAACAATTAATATTAAAAACCAATCTTTTTTATTAAAATTCTTTAACAATTTTATCATATTATTCACGCTCCTTTAATCTTATGTTAGACTCTTTACTACTAGACATTATTTGTATATTATCTTTCATCTTACAAATAACACTTTTAAAAACATCAATATCTTTCTTATCAATATCTTTAGTAATAATACTCTCTAACTCTAATATTCTATGTTTATTTTCTTCAAAAAACTCTTTAGTAGAATCACTTAACTTTATCTCTTTAGTCCTAGAATCATCTTTAGAAATTACTCTTTCAATCATACCATTCTTTTCCATAGTAATTAACACTTCTGATATTGTTGCTCGCCTTAAATTAAAAATACTCTCCAAATCTTTTTGATATATAGGTTTATCTTCATTTTGTATAATATAATCAATAATTCTCATTTGTGTTGGAGAAGGCATCTTTTTTATATTAAGATTTTTATCTAAACTTTTTAATAATACTTCTCTTATAATTAATTGTTCCAAAGTTTTTATTTCAAATAAGATATTTTTTTCTTCCATTCGCATCCACCTTTTCAAACTACCAGATTAAATTTTATTATTAATAGATAATTTTGTCAATAGCCTTACAAAAGTTCACAAATATTTCATTTTTGACAATAGATTCATTTTATACTGTAATATAGTTTAATTTTTGGAGGATTTTATGATAAGTAATATATTAAAAAATATTGGATATAACGATAATGAAATAATAGATATAATAAAAAAATATGACTTAAAAGAATATGACAAAGAAAAAGACTTAGAAAAATTATTTACGAGACTTGGATATACAAATAAAAAATATAATAAAATAATTAATACTTATCCTATTAGTAATCTTACATCTGAAACTTTATATTATAAGCTAGTAGAAATATATTTTGGTTTACTTAAACTAAATTATAAAAATGAAATGATCATTAAAATGACTACATTACTTCCAGCACTATATGCATATAGTATAGAAAATATAAAAAACAAAATAAAAGATATGATGGATATAGGTTATACTTTAGAAGAATTAATAAAAATGACTCAATTGCTTCCATCTTTATTAGGATATAATATAGAAAATATAAAAGAAAAAATAGATTTTTATAAAGAAGTAGGAATACAAGATATTATATTAACTGACACAAAACGTTTAATGCAAAGTGTAGCCCTAAGTTATGCAAGATATATGTTTTTAACATCTAAAGGTATTATAATAGACATAAATAATTATACTAAATTATTTTATAATCAAAAAAAATTTGCCTCTCTATATGGAGTAACTACCGAAGAACTGGTACAAATGTATGATTATAATGAGTATGAAAATAAAGAAAATGAGAAATTTTTAAATAACTTTACTATAATCAAAAACATTTTAAAAAATATTGGATATGAAGATAATGAAATAATAGATATAATAAAAAAATATGATTTAAAAGAATATGACAAAGAAAAAGACTTAGAAAAATTATTTACGAGACTTGGAT
>CANORX010000081.1 GCA_947569225.1 uncultured Clostridia bacterium | reverse complement strand
CTTATCAATTTTTCGCCTAACTTTAGGGAAAATTATACACTTACCGCTAAAATTCCCACTTAGAAAAAAATCGATTTTTTTTAAAAATTCCAACTTTTAAATTTTAACATTTTTAATTTTTTGGCATTTTTTCAAAAATAAAATCATACAAAAAATAGTACAAAGCACTATAAAACCAAGGCTAAAAAGAAAACAAATTTTGACACTTTTTTTAAAAATCATACTAATAAAAAAAAACAAAAAATTTAAAAGATATATTTTCTAAAAAATTATAAAAAAACAAAAAAAGACACCAAAAATAAATTTAGTATCTAAAATAAAAATCATAAATTAATTTCTTTATTTATCCAAGTCATTAAAACATCAACAATATAATCTATTTCACTTTGACTCAAATCTCTATTCATACCAATATGATGCCATTTATACAAACAAGTTCTACAACATGTAGCCGTCGCGTGTTGACCAATAAAAATCGGATGCCCATAAGTTGGTGTCTGTTTTCCATCATTAAGAATAACTTTAGAAGCCAATCTTTTCCTAACAAAATCATAAGCATGTTCTCTAATAACCTCAAACCCTTTAGAATTAACATACTCTTTATCCTTATCTTTTAAATGAAAACTACTCCTAAACTTAGACTTAGACAAAGAATCAAACAAAGCATTAACTGAATCTTCTTGCATTATTTAATAATCTACGTACACTAGACAAATCAGCAATAATAACTAAGCTCACATTCAAACTACCTCTAAGCATAGATATTCTATATCTTGCATTTTTAACCACATTAATAGGTAAAGAACTAGACTTAATTCTATCTTCAAGACTATCTAACTCTTCTCTAGCTTCATTTAAAACTTGAGCATCTTGCATATCAGGATTATTAACAACTACTTCAAGACTATCTAACATTCTAAAAACATAATCTTCGCTAAGTTCTCCTGATTTACTCTCATGCTTTTTAAAAGTCTCTAACTTCTCACGAGCTACATTATTCCATCTAGCACATACACTCATTAAACCACTAATATTATACTCACGAGCATAATTAACAAGAATTTGAAGAGTATTACCAATAGATTGTATATCGCTAACACTATTAGAAATCTCTAAACACTTTTGCATATTATCATAAATAACCACTGAAGCGGCTTCATTAACTTTAGGATCTAACAAAAAAGGCAAACTTCTAACAATCTTATCAGTCAAATTCTTAATACTTTCTGTACTATCTTTCATAAAATCCTCCTACACCCACATTATAACACACAAACATAATCAAAATATGAAACTAAATAAAACACTTTACAAAAAAAGAGTAAAATCTAAAAAGAAAATACTCTAGAAACTTTCATGCAAACCTTCTCTTTTTCCAAGAAACAACATTTATCAAAATAACAAACAAAACTACAAAAGCTAACATAAAAATAATATTCTTAAATACTGGTAACAAACTTTCAAAATTAACAACTTCCATACTCTTAATTAATTCATTACTATTAATATAATAATAACTTGGAAAAACACGACTCAAATTCACAACACTCTTAGGCATAAACTCTACAGGAACAAAAGCCCCACAAAGAAAACTACTACCAAGTGCTATCAAATTTACAATACCATTAACTGCATTCTTATTACTTATCAAATTCCCTATAAGTAAAGCTATAGTCAAACTAACGATAGTAAATATGAAAGAATTAACAATATACATAACGCCATGCAAACTAAACAAAATATCACCTAACAGAACAAAACTCAAAATCATACAAACTAGCCAGAAAACTAAAGCAAAAACTAGATTAGATAAAAGTAAATACATATTAACTCTTCTATAACTCATACTACCCATGGTAGTTCTCTTACTAATATTAACATTCTTAAAACTAGTCATAACAATACTAATAACAAAAACAAGACCAGCTAACATAGTATAATTCATAAAATTAAAATACGTTGCCATTCTACTAAGACTATCAACATCCAATTTAGAAGTAATCTCCACATTAGTTTCATTACTAAAAGTACTATTTACATAATTAATAAGTTGCCATTCATCATTAAAGTCCCCACTATAAACATTAACAACTCTCAAAAACTTATTAACCATCATCTGTGCCAAACTTGCCTGATAATCCCCAGTACTCTTAACCTCTAAACTAGGTTTATTCCCATTAATAATATCATCTCTAAAACCCAGAGGAATATAAATAACATAATTAACATTCCTATAAAACAAAGCATCATCTATACTCTCATTATCAGATAACTTGATAATTTCTGCCCTTTTAGAAATATAATCAATAAAAGTCTTTGTAATACCTTCATTCACATCTTTATTAACAATTAAAACATCAGGCCTACTACTAGTAAAAACATCAGTACTATCATTACTAGTAAAATTAATAACCCCAAAAATAACTAACATAACAGTAAACAAAATAACAGGAGCTTTATTCTTATTTAATACTCTTAAAAATGACTTAAATACTATCATACCTTTGCCTCCTCAAACTAAAAATAGACACCACAATTAAAATAACTGAAAAAATAACTAAACTAATAATATTAAACCAAAATCTATCTCTTGTAGTAAAATAATACAAACTATAAAAAGCATCAGTAATCATAGCCGCAGGATTAATCTTATTAAGAATAGGCGCCTTAGAATCAACAACATACTTCATAGTAATACCCATCATACCTGACAAAAAACACCCTGCCATTGTAAAAGCTATAAGAATACTTGTCTTAGTATTTTCACTACTTTTAAAAATAGAACTAACAAAAACACCTAAAGAAAGACCTGCTAAACTTCCAACTAAACTTGTCAAAACAACAAGACTTAAATCATTACCATAATCAACATCTAAAACAAAAATAGTAAAAAGAAACAAAATAACTAAACCAAGTAACTGAATAACATAACTAGCTAATAACCTAGACAAAATAACAATCTTTTTTGATGTAGGACTAACAGAAACACGAGCCCCTTTAAAACTCATATTAGCAAGTGTATTATTAATAGAAACAACTGCAAAAATCCCTCCATACAAACAAGTCATAGCAATCAAAGTATAAAACTCTATCATAGTATAAGAAAGATTCTCACTAGAAATATCATGAATATTAACCTCTTCATTCATTTTCTTACTAACTTCACTATATATATCTAAAACAAACTCACTCATTTGAATATCTTCTAACCTAATTTCATGCATACTTGAAGCCAAAAAATTACTAACTATACTCTGATACTCTATAATTTCATCAACAACATATTTTAAAACAGTCTCATTAATCCCATTATTAGAAACCACAACTTTAGGCTTCACTTGAGCAAGTACATATCCAGTTATCTTCTCACTCTCTAAAAGCTTAATAGCCTCTTCTTCACTCACATACCTAACATTAAAAAGTCTATCATCACTATCCTCATCACTTAAAGAATCAAAAACATTCTTAAAAACCACATTACCATTATCAACAACAGCAATATCAATTACCTTTAACTTCTCACTATCCTCAATATTAGAAAAAGCCAAACTAAACAAAGTACCTAAAATAATAGGAAACATAAAAGTCCAAAAAATCAATATTTTATCTTTAAACAAAGTCTTCAAAGAATACTTAAAATTGTGAATAAACATTAGTCTCTTAATTCCTTTCCAGTAAGTTCTAAAAACACATCATTAAGAGTAGGCCTCTCACTAAAAATCTTATCATATCTAATTTTATTCTTACTTAAAAAATCCATTAACTTTACTAAATTATCCTCACCCTTTTTATAAATAACAACTAAAACATCCCCGTTATAATTAACCTCTTCAACATTCTTTAAAGACTTTATTTTCTCTATTACCTCATCACTTAACTCACTAATATGAACACTTACTTTCTCTTCTATATTAGCAAGCTCCTTTAACTCATCACTTGTACCGCTTGCAATAATACTCCCCTTATCCATAATAATAATTCTATCACACAAAATCTCTACTTCTTCCATATAATGAGTAGTATAAATAATAGTCGCGCCTTCACTCCTCAACTTCAAAATCCCATCAAGAATATTATTTCTACTTTGCGGGTCAACTGCAACAGTAGGTTCATCTAAAAATATAAGTTTAGGCTTATGCGCTATACCACAAGCTATATTTAACCTACGAAGAAGACCACCAGATAATTGCTTCGGATAAAACTTTTTAAAATCTAGAAGTCCTACTAAATTAATCGCATCTTCCACATACTCTTTGCGCACACTTTTATCTTTAATATATAGTCCACAAAAATAATCTATATTCTCAAGAACCGAAAGCTCATCAAAAACAGCAACATCCTGAAACACCACTCCAATATTTCTTTTAACTTCATAAAGATTAGGACTCATCTCTTCACCAAAAATCTTTATACTCCCCTTACTAAAACTAAGAAGAGACAAAATAGAATTAATAGTTGTAGACTTACCACTCCCATTAGGCCCTAATAAACCTACAATCTCCCCTTCATAAACATCAAAAGAAATATCATTTACTGCTCTCACACTCTTATATTCCTTTGTTAAATTACTAACCTCAATTACTTTCTTCATACATTTTTCCTTTCTTGTAACCTATTAACATACTCTTAACCGTTTCAGTAAGAAGCTTTTCTACCTCTATATCACTTAAACAAACCGTTTCAGTATTAACTAAACAAGCTATACCATGAGTAAAAATCCAAACACTTTTATGAAACTCTCTTTGCATATCATAACTCAAACCAGTAAACTTTCTACCTGATTCTATAATATTATCTATAGGCTCACCACTTGCTAAAAAATCATCAGAATTAAAATCTGTCTTCTGCATAAAAATCATCTTAAAAAACTCCTTATGTTCTCTAGCAAACCTTACATATTGTAAACCTATTCTTTTATAACTATCTATCTCATCATTAGCCTCACCTAGCATCTTACTAACATAAATACCATAAATCCGATCATACACACACTTCTCTAAATCTTCCATATTTTCAAAATAATGAAATATTGGTTGAACTGAAGAACCTAAATAAGAAGCTAACTTTCTAGCATTAAAATTACTCTTACCTTCTTTCTCTATAAGTAAAAGACTTGCCCTAATAATACTATCTCTATCAAACTTTCTAACCGGTGGCATAACTCCTCCTAAAATATAACTTATGTTATATATCAACTGCTATTATACATACAAAAAAACAAGAAGTAAATA
>CANORX010000080.1 GCA_947569225.1 uncultured Clostridia bacterium | reverse complement strand
AGTATATTCATTTAAAGCCTCTAAAGCATTTTCGAGAGTTAAACCATTTAATCCCATAATAGCAGAATAAGCATAAAGTCTAGTAATAGCCCCTTCTAAATTTCTAACATCACTACCACAATTAGAAGCAATAAAATCAATAATATCATCACTTAAATTCATCATTAAGTCGCCACTCTTAATCTTATTCTTAATAATCTTAACCTTTAGTTCAAACTCAGGAATATTAATAATAGTCTTAAGTCCCCAATTAAACCTAGTCTTAAGTCTATCTGCAAAAAGCTTTAAATCGTCAACACTCCTATCAGAACATATAATAATTTGTTTATCATTATAATAAAGACTATTAAAAGTATTAGTAAACTCTTGCTGAGTAGCATTAGCGCTTCCTAAAAATTGAATATCATCAATCATTAAAACATCAACATCTCTATACTTACTCTTAAACAAATCAATATAACTAAGATTTTCTTCCTTATTCCCACTATCTTTAGTAATATTAATAAACTCGTTCATAAACTCATCTGTAGTAATATACAAAACCTTTAAATTAGAATTAGTATGAATATAATTACCAATCGCGTGCATCAAATGAGTCTTTCCAAGTCCACTCTTTCCATACATAAAAAGTGGATTATAAAGTTTACCAGGATTCTGTGCTACAGCAAGACAACTACTAAAAGCAAACCTATTAGAGTCTCCCACCACAAAATTATCAAAAGTATACTTAGGATTAAGATTAGTCTTCTTACTTAAAACAAACTCATCAACCTCTGTATCACTAATAACACTATTCATTAAACTATCAGGAGAATTAACCCTCTTAGGAATAACCTCTTTATATTCTCCATCTAAACAAATAATAACATTGTGAGTAACTCCAGTTAACTCTAAAAAAATTTCTTCTATCATTTCTAGATAATTGTTAATAATATGATTCTTATGCACAGAATAAGGAACTACAATAACAATATCATTTTCATTAATAGTTAATAACTTCAAATCCTTAAACCAAGTATTAAAAGTAATCGCGCTTACTTTAAGATTAACTTGACTTAAAAAAGTATTCCAAATACTATCTTTGTCCATAGAATCACCTCACTCACAGTTATACACATTCATTGTAACCCCTTTTATTCTATTTTCAAAGAAAAAGTTTCTAAAAAAGTTATCAACGCTACTTATTAACAACTTATTCACACAATTTCTTATTTAATTTACGCACTTTTTTAAAGTTATTAACATTATTAACAATTTTCATTTACACAGGGTTAATAACTTTATCCACAAACATGTTAATATGTGCATAATATTAATTGACAAATAATATTCTATAGTTTATAATCAGTTACGTCAAGAAGAAAAAGATGGAAGGAGCAAAAAAATGAAAAAAACACCAGTAGTAAAAAAGAAAAGCACAAAAGCACGTAAGCAAGGTTTTTTGTCTAGAAGCAAAAATATTTTAAAAAGTAGAAGACAAAAAGGAAGAAAAAATCTAACAAATAAATAACTACTTAAATTGAAGTAGTTTTTTTTGAACTAGGAGAAAAAGAATGAATAAGAACTATATAATAAGGAAGAATGAAGAAATAGCCTTTATAGTATCTAAAGGAAAAAAAACAGTAAGTAAATTTTATATTATATATAATATAGAAAGTGATACTACTTACAATAAATATTGTGTATCAGTTAGCAAGAAATTAGGAAAAGCACATATTCGAAACAAAATGAAAAGAAGAATCAAAGATATACTAATGAAAAATAAAATGGAATTAAAACGAAAGTATGTTATAATATTAAGGAAAGAAGCACTAACTGCTTCATACAAAGAATTAGAGCTAAATCTAATAAATCAAATAAAAGGAGAAAACAAATGAAAAAAACAAAAAAATTAGTAGTACTATTAACAGTAGTAATAATGCTAACAACAGGATGTACTCATAGCTTCAAAGATGAAGACACAAACAAAACCTACACAGAAAACATACTTTGCAAGCCCACAGATAAAGAATCAATTGAAGCCTATAAAAAACTAGAAACAATTGATTTAGAAAAATTACCAGATTGTGAAAAACTAAAAGTAACATCTGGAGGATATGAAGGCCTATGGACTAACATATTTGTAAAACCTCTAGCATGGTTAATAGTAAAAGTTGGACTAATCTTAAAAAACTATGGATACTCAATAATAATATTAGGAATATTACTAAGACTTCTAGTATTGCCATTTACAAAACAAACATTAGATATGTCTGAAAACATGAAAAAAGCAAATCCAGAACTAAAAAGCTTAGAAAAAAAATATGCTAACAGAACTGATAAAGAATCAATGTTAAGAAAAAATCAAGAAATGTTATTGATATATAAAAAATATAATATAAAACCTTTATCAGGATGTTTAGTATCACTAATACAACTTCCCTTATTCTTTGCTTTCCTAGAAGCTATCCAAAGAATACCAGCAATATTAGAAGAAACAACATTTGGTTTAGACCTTGGAACAACTCCATGGGCATCTATAACTTCTGGAGAATACTATTACATAATCATAGTAATCTTAATCGCACTAAGCACTTACTACTCTTTTAAAAACACCACTAGTGCAAGTATAAATGAAGAAGCAGCCGCGCAAACAAAAATGATGACAAAATTCATGGTAGTATTCATAACAATAATGTCATTCTCACTTAACGTTGGTATTGCCCTATATTGGTTTGCAACAAATGCATTCGCAATACTTCAAAACTACTTACTAAAAAAATTAAGAGAAAAAAAAGAAAAAAAATAAGGAAGTGAAGTCGATGGAAAAATATGTTTATAAAGGAAAGAATAAAGAGGAAATATTATCACAAGCTCTAGAAGAACTAAACGTTAAACCTGAAGAAATAATATATAAAGAATCAGAAGAAAAACAAGGACTATTTCAAGGTAAAAGAATAATAATAGAAATAGTAAAAATAAAAGACATAGCCGAATTAGGTAAAAACCTATTAGAAGAATTATTAGAAAGACTAAAAATAAAAGGACAAATAGAAAAATTCATAAACGAATCAGGAATAACATATAACATTCACTCTAATAACAGTGCGATGCTTATAGGAAAAAACGGAAGAATATTAGACTCTATAAGTACATTTATAAACAAAAGCATAGATAATAAAATTGGACTTCATGCTAAAATAACTATAGATATAGAAAATTACAAAGCAAAAAGAAACCACTTCTTAGAAAGAGATGTAAAAAAAATAGCTAGAGAAGTAACACTTTCAAAAATAGATGTTAAACTTGACCCAATGAACTCTTACGAAAGAAGAATAGTACACAATGCACTATCAAAATTCGATTATATAGAAACAACAAGTGAAGGCGAAGAACCAAATAGATATGTAATAATCAAATACAAAGAAAAAACAAAATAGAAATTTAATCAAAAGATTAAACTTCTTTTTTTCTATCACAATTTAATATAAAATTCAAGAACCTGTTAATAAAAACCCAAAACTTGACGTAAAAAAAAGCCTATTATTTCCCGGGAAATAGGACAAATACTATACATGAATTGCTTTACTTGGTATAATAAAAAAACAAATGAGGTGTACAAAATGGAAGATACAATCTCTAGCATAGCAACTGCCGTAGGTACAAGCGCTATCAACATAATCAAAGTGAGTGGAAAAGAAGCAATAACTATAGTAAACAAAATGTTTGAAGGAAAAAACTTAACAGAAATGCCACCAAACACGATTCATTATGGATATATAATAGATGAGAATAAAGAAAAAATAGATGAAGTATTAGTATCAATATTTAAATCACCAAAAACATACACCGGAGAAGACATAGTTGAAATAAACTGTCATGGAGGAATAGCCTGTGCTAACAAAATATTAGAATTAACCCTGACTAATGGTTGTAGACTAGCTGAAAGAGGAGAATTTATAAAACGTGCTTTTCTAAACGGAAAAAAAGACTTAATAGAAGTAGAATCAATAAGCGACTTAATAAACGCGCAAACAGAAGCAACAAGAAAAATGGGAATAAAAGGAATAACAGGCGAACTAACAAAAATGATTAATGAATTAAGAAAAAAACTCTTAAGTCTAATCGCAAACATAGAAGTAAACATTGATTATCCCGAATATGAAGATGCAATAATAATAACTAGTGAACTATTAAAAAACAACATAAAAGAAATAAAAGAAGAATTAAATAAAATCTTAAAAGAATCAGAAAAAGGAAAAATAATCAAAGACGGAATAAACATAGGAATAATAGGAAAACCAAATGTAGGAAAAAGTAGCTTATTAAATAAACTAATCGGAACAGAAAAAGCTATAGTAACTGACATAGAAGGAACTACTCGTGACATAATAGAAGGAAACATAATAATAAATGGAATAACAATAAACCTAATAGACACAGCAGGCATAAGAGAAACAAATGACATAGTAGAAAAAATAGGAGTAGACAAAAGTAAACAAATAATAGAAGAAGCAGACTTACTAATAGCAATATTTGATGGAAGTAAAAAATTAACAAAAGAAGACAAAGAAATATTAAAAGAACTAAAAAATAAAAAAGTTATAATAATAATAAATAAAAATGACTTAAAAAAAGAAATAGAAGAAGAAGAATTAAAAGAATATAACATAATACATACATCTTTAATAAATAACGAAGGAACAGACGAAATAATAAAAAGAATAGAAGAATTATTTAACTTAAAAGAAATAGAAACAAGTGATTACACATACCTATCTAATAGTAGACAAATCGCACTTATTAAACAATGTGTATCACTAGCTAATGAGATAAATGAATCTAATGAACAAAACACTCCTATAGACTTAATACAAATAGACATA
The DNA here is from genome assembly GCA_947569225.1 of uncultured Clostridia bacterium. Taxonomy (GTDB): domain Bacteria; phylum Bacillota_I; class Bacilli_A; order RF39; family UBA660; genus MGBC139354. Next base: position 417 of record CANORX010000080.1, on the reverse strand, counting down.
CAAAAACTATGGGAATTACTAGGAGAAATAATAGGAGTATCATACAAAGAAGAATTACTTGATGAGATATTTAGCAAATTTTGTTTAGGAAAATAAAGGAAAGTGATTATATGTACGACATAATTGTAATAGGAGGAGGACACGCAGGATGCGAAGCAGCTCTTGCAAGTGCTAGACTAAAAAACAAAACACTATTAATAACAGGAAACATAAAAAACATAGCAGACATGCCATGTAATCCATCTATAGGTGGATCAGCAAAAGGAATAGTAGTAAGAGAAATAGATGCCCTGGGCGGAATTATGGGAGAAATAGCAGATAAAACTCACTTACAAATAAAAATGCTTAACGGAAAAAAAGGCCCTGGAGTAAGAAGCTTAAGATGCCAAGCAGATAAAACAACATACCCTGAAAACA
>CANORX010000079.1 GCA_947569225.1 uncultured Clostridia bacterium | reverse complement strand
TAACAAAGAAGATATTAAAATCATTGAGGATGTTAGTCTTAACAATGAAAAACCTAAAGAAAATATTGTTCAGGATGAAAAAGAAGTGTCAGATGCACTTGATAATATTGATAAATTAATAGAAAAAAGTGAAAAAGATATGAAAAATCTTTCACAGGTAGTTGAAAAACATATTAGAGAGACAAAACATGAAGAAGTAGTTGTTCCTCTAAAAGAAGAAGTTAAAAATGAGCAACCAAGTGTTAAGGTTGACATAAATGAAAAAAAGAATAAAATAGAATTGGATTGGTGATAAATATGAATTATAGAGCATTAGAAGATTTAATAGGAATTTTAGTAAAAAAATCTGGATATAAGTTAAGTGATCTTAAAGTAGAAGAAGATACTGATTTTCTTGAAGAGAGAAAAAAATATATTGAAGGAGAGATTGAGAGTTTAAAGTCTAAACTTAGTAGTTATGAGTATGTAAATAAAGATGAAAAATATAAAGATGAAGAGGAAAGAAAGTATTTAGAGGATTCTCTTAATGATTTAAATAATAGTTTAAGTGAACTTGAGACTAAATTAAGTGATAAGAGTACTAAGTCTAGTACTAGAAGAAAGTTATTAGGAGATAAGACTTTACTTGAGCAAGAAATTGCTAATGTTAGAGAGTTACTTTCTTTAGCTGATTCTAAGTTAGGAAAGAAAGCTTATTTTGACTTTAATATAAAGACTAAAGATGAGGTTAATTTAGATGTTTTAGAAGCAGAACTTGAAAGAATTAACACTAGTTTAGAGATTAAATATAATCATCCTGTAGTTTTAGGTAATAAGTTATTGGATGCTTTTAAGGAAAATAAACCTTTTAGTCAAGTAAGTGAGATGTTTGATACTTTAATTACTAAAGCACATAATGAGTTTGATAAGACTTCTAAAGAGATTAAGGATAGCAATATTTTTGATATTATTGATAAATATACTACTAAGAAAAGAGATACAGCAGGTAATTTAGAAGAGAATAATTATTCAAGTGAGAGTTTAAGAAGTGAACTTTTTGAGAAAGAGAAATATCATAATAGTAGATTAGATACTTTTAGAAATAATTTAGATGTTATTGAAAAGAGAAAAGAAGAGTTAAAAGTGTTAATAGATGAGTCTAAGAAACTATATGATGGCGTTTTAAAAGAGAGAGAACAAAAGGAAGATATTTTATCAGAGTTAATTAATACTTTATATGGTGAAGCTAATTTAATTATTGAAGAAGATGATTATAAGAAGATTATTAATGAATTAAGAAATGAAATAGTTGATGATAAGTATTTAGAGAATAAATATAATAGTGATATTCAAAGCTTTAAAGATGAGGTTAAGAATTTAGATATTAATTATACTAATATTTCTAATGAGATTACTTGTGAGGAGAGAAGTTTAGAGATTATTCATGAGAAGTTAAATGGTAAAGCTGTTGATTTAATGAATAAGTTTCAAGATAAGGTTAATTTCTTAGTGTACTCAAATAGGGTAGAGAATCTTGGAAATGAGCAACAATATTTATATGTTAATGTTGATGTTATTAAAGATGAGGTTATGAGTATTTGGAATAAAGGTGAAGATGTTGTAAAACCTGATTCTAAAATAAAGAAAGCTTTTACTCCTATGAGTGAGCCAGAAGTTCCAAGTGAAACTGTTCAAGAGATGGAATCACCTATTATTGATGAAGTAATTGATTCAATGTATGATGATGAAGTTACAACTGATGGAAATGATGGAATAGAAGTTATTGATTATTTAGAGTAATATGAGGGATAATATTTATCTCTTTTTTCTTTAATTTTATAAAAAAATAATATATAATAAGTTTAGGGTGGTATATATATGGATATTAATGCGTTAAAAAGAAGTATTAAAGAGGGAAAGATGCTTGGATGTTATTCTCATGCTGTTGTGTATAAGTGTAGGAATGGTAATTATGAGATTTATTATGTTGATAAGGGTAAAGATATTAACATTATTAATAGTAGTTTACTTAATTTAGGCTATGAGATAACAGAAGTTTTTAATTATAATAAAGATGTGGATAAGCAACTTAAGAATAGTGAGAGTAAAAGTAATTTTTCTTTAGAGAGACGTGCTTTAAAGTTTGCTAAGAGAATGCATGAGGGTCAATTTAGAAAAGATGGTACTCCTTATGTTTTGCATCCTATTAGAGTAGCTAGAAATGTAAAATATTTTAAAAAGAATTCTAATCATTTAGATATTTTGTGTGCTGCTGCTATACTTCATGATACGTTAGAAGATACTAATTTAACTTTTTATGATATAGTTGAATTTTTTGGTGCAGATGTAGCAGGTGTTGTTTTAGAGTTGACTACGGATGAGGATTTAAAAAAGGAAATAGGTAAATCTAGATATTTAGAATTAAAAATGAAAAATATGTCTAGTTGGGCTCTTACTATTAAATTATGTGATAGGCTTGATAATGTAAGTGATTTAATGAATTCTAGTGAAAAATTTAGGATTAAATATGTTAAAGAGACATTGGAAATATTGGATTTTTTGCTAGTTAATAGAGAGTTAACTAAGACACAATATAGAATTGTTGGTGCTATTGCTTATAGAATTAAAAATCTTGAAAATATGTTGTCAGATGAGAAATATGATTATATTAGGGGAATAGTTTTAAAAAAGGTATTTAATAATTAATAAAAATAAAGAATGTATGAGTAGATACATTCTTTTTACATAAATATTAATATTGTTAAACCTAGTAATAAGCAATAAATACTAAAATATTTTAAATTTCCTTTTTTTACTGCATTCATAAACCATCTTAGAGTGAAGAATGAAACTACAAATGAAGCTATGAAACCTAATCCATAAGGAAGTATTATATCATGGATATTTCCTATTTCTAATAAGTCTTTTATGCCTAATACTATTGTTCCTAGGCTAACAGGTATATATAGCATGAATGAGTATTTTAAAGCTGTGCTTCTGTCTAAATCTCTGAAAAGTCCACCAATAAGAGTTGATCCACTTCTACTTATTCCAGGTAATACTGCTATTACTTGTGTAAGTCCTATTATAATACTGTCCCAAATGTTTAATTCTTTATCTGTTTTTTTACCTTTTATATTTTTAACTAGGAATAAGAATAGCGCTGTTATTAAAAATGATATTCCTACAATTTTAATATTATTTAATTTGTCTTCTATAAAATCTTTACAAGTAAATCCTATTATTCCAACAGGAATACTTCCTAGGACTATCAACCAACAATATTTAAAGTCAGTTCTTGTTTCTTCTGTTTTTTCTTTAAAATATAAAAAGAAGTTTTTTATAAGTCTTATTATGTCATCTTTATAAATTAATAAAATTGCGAGTAGGCTTCCAAAGTTAACGATTATTTCAAAGTTTAAATCTGAACTTCCTAAGTCAAAAAGTTCTTTTAAAATAAATACATGTCCGCTAGAACTAATTGGTAAGGGTTCAGTGAATCCTTGTACTATTCCTAATATTACATATTTTATTATTTCTAAAAATAATATTTATTAACATGCTCAGCAGGAAAAATTTTAATACTAATATTATAAACAACTTTATAACAATAATAATAATAAACTAAAATATAAATAAAATAAATAAGATATTTATGAGGGTGTGTTTGAATGATTTTTAGAATAGTTCTCTTCTTTTTAGGTCTTTTATTATGTAGTCTTGGTTTGTCATTTGTAATTATTTATTTAAATTTATTAAATATGGGGTATAATTTTAAAGAATATGTGCAATTTATAATTAGTAAATGGGAATGTTTGGTAATGATATTAGGGTTATTTTTAATTTTTATATCATTATATAGAAAGGGGAAACATTAATGATTTATGTTTATGATGTATTAGTTAATTTAAATGAGGAGATGTATGATTTTTATGATTGGGAAGAGAATGATAATTTTGTTCATGTTAGAAGAGTACCAATTTTTAAATTGAGTGATGATGTTTTTTATGATTTTGTTACTAAGAAAATAAAAGTGAGTGAAGATTTTATTTATAGTATTAAAGATAAGACTCAGGTGTTTTCTAGTAGAAATATTGAAATTATAAAGTTTGCGGCTATTTTTTCTAATGGTAAAAATGCTGTTATGATTGAATTTGATGGACATGGTTTTATTAAGCGAAAGAGTGGTTTTTTGGTTAATGAGGAGATGGAAATCATTGATGTAACGTCAAGTTTAACTGATTATAGTGTAAATTATGAAGTAAAGACAAGTAAAGTAAAAACTAATACTATGACTAGAAATGAAAAGAAAGTATTAAATGATATTATTCTTGAGTTAGAGGCTTTTAAGGAAGATAAAGAGAGAATAGATTATTTATATTATGAATGGTTTGAGAAAACTGATGGTGATAATAAGTATGATTTACTAGTTAAAGATATTAAAAATAGTTTTACATTTAAGCATGAAGAGTTTTTAGAGTTATTAAATTTATTAACAATTAAAAAGTGATGTATATTATTTAAGTTTATTGTTTAATATAAAGGTAGGAGGCAATTAATGAAGAAAATTTTAGTTATATTATCATGTATGTTTTTATTAGTAGGGTGTGTGTTAGATAAGACTCCTAAGAATGCTACTGAGGATTTGTTTAAAAAGTATCAGAAGTTAGATGATGTGGTTTTAAGTGATTTAGAGTTAACTACTGAAGGATCAGATTTAACTAATAAAAAGCAAAAAGAAGATTATATGAAAGCTATGAAGATGCAGTATTCTGATTTGAAATATGAAATAACTGATTCAGATATTACTGGAGATACAGCAGTTGTTACTGTTAATATTACTGTTTATGATTTTTATAAAGTTCAAAAAGAAGCTAATGAATATTTGAAAAATAATCCAGATGAGTTTTTAACAGATAATGTACATGATAAAGATAAGTTTATGGAGTATAAGTTAAAGAATATGTTAGACGCTAGTGATAGAGTAGATTATACTATTAAAGTTAATCTTGAGAAAGAAGATGATGAATGGGTTGCTCAGTCTTTTGATAAGACTACTTTAGAAAAGATACATGGAACTTATGATTATGAGAGAGAATAGAGTTCTCTTTTTTTAATTAAACATAGTTAGTAATTTTATTTAATGTGTTTGCATATACTAGATTGAAATGAAAAAATTAATATTTATGATAACAATTTTAGTAGTATTTATGTTTCCCTTGAAGCTTTTTGCCATAGAATCTTATGTTGTAATGGATGCGGATTCAGGTCGTGTTTTGGGTGGATCTAATATTGAAGAGAGTTTACTTATTGCTAGT
>CANORX010000078.1 GCA_947569225.1 uncultured Clostridia bacterium | reverse complement strand
AGTATATAAATAAAAACAAGAAAATGTGATATTTTCTGTTTTTTTATGGTGTATTAATATAAAATAGTTATTAAAATATTATGTAAAATTTATAATATAAAATGAATAATATAGGTTGACAAAAATTAAGTAAGAATGTATATTGATACTAGGACTATGGATAAGTAGTTGTGGTTTATATTGAGTCTTTTATGGACTCAAAAATATTGTTTAATAATTATATTAAAAATGTAAATACTAATAAATAGTTATATTATTAGTGTAATTGGAGAGGAAGTTTATAGATGGGAAAAGTATATTCAAAATATGTGTTAATTGGAATTATAACATTTTTAACTTTAGTTTTAATAGGTGTTTCTTATGCTTATTGGAGAGGTGGTATTTTAGGAGAAGGTGCTAATATAGCTGTGACTATTGATGAAGCTCATATAATATTTACTGATGATACAGAGATAGCAGAATCTGATGTTAATCCAGGATGGAGTACTAGTAAGACTTTTACTATAGAAAATCAGGGTACAGCAGATTTTAGATATGATATTTATATAAAGAATTTTGTTAATACTTTAGAGACAGAGGAGTATTTTCAATATAAGATTACTTCTACTAATGGATATAATATGGATGATTATGCAGTATTACCTAAGAATACAACAGCTAGTAATTATGATTTAGCTACAAGAATTGTTGTACCTGGAGGAGTTACACAAGAATATACTATAGAGTTTAGATATGTTAATGATCCTTATTATGATCAAAGTATTGATATGGGTAAAGGTTTTAGTGGAAAACTTATGGTAAAGGCAACAGATGAAATAAAACTTTATGATAGAATATTAGCAGATCATCCTACAGTTAATACAAGAAAGGATTTTGATAGTGTATTTGGAAATACAACAACAGGGGTAATTTATAAAGAGAGTACTTATCGAGAGACACCAGAAAGTACAGGAAGTGAAAATAATAATAAAGATGTATACTACTTTGCTGGAAATGTAAAAGATAACTGGCTTAGTTTTGGTGGATATATGTGGAGAATAATAAGAACAAATGAAGATGGAGGAATAAGACTTTTATATCATGGAACAAGTACAACTGCAACAAATTCGTATATAGCATATGATACATTATATAATGAAACAGCTGATACTACTATGTATGTTGGATATATGTATGGAACAGAGGGTAGTATAGATAATAATAGAACAAATACAACTAGTTCAAATATAAAAACAGTAATAGATGATTGGTATAAAAATAATTTATTAAACAAATATGATACTTATGTGAGTAAGACAGCAATATATTGTAATGATAGAGCTTCTGAAGAATATAAAAGTAGTGGATCAATGAACTATGCAGCAGTAAAAAGACTTGAAAAGAAAAGTTCAGGTAAAAGTGGAAATCAACCAACTTATCAGTGTGGACAGAATCCAAAGGATAGTGATTTTGTAAGTAGCCCAGCGAGTGTTGCAGATAAATTTAGCGTAAGTACTGAAAGTGGAGGAAATGGTCAATTAGAGTATGGGATAGCTTTGATGACAGCGGATGAATTAAGTTTTGCAGGTGCTTTATACCTTAATGTATCACCTAGTACTTATTATTATTTAAATAGTTCAGGAGTAAGTAGTACTGGGAATAATTGGTGGTGGTCAATGAGTCCAAGCTATACTAATGCGGGAGGTTCTACAGCTGTTTATGGTGTAAATACTTATTCTAATAAAGGTCGTTTGGAGACTAAATGGGCTTATGGTTCTAGTGCCGTGCGTCCAGTATTATCTTTAAAATCATGTGTTACTTGGGAAGAAGGAAATGGAATTGCTAATAATCCTTATACAGTAAGTGTTAATGATACATGTAGTGTGGCTATTAATTAATGGAGGTAAATGATATGGAAAATAGAAGAATAAAATATTTAATGTATGGAATTATAATGACATTAATTGTAGCTATTACAGGTGTAACTTATGCTTTTTTTAGAGGTACTATACAAGGAGAAGGTGCTGATATGTCTGTTACATTAAATAATGTACATATATTATTTACTGATGACACTGAGATAGCAGATAATAATGCTCAACCTGGGTGGAGTACTAGTAAAAGATTTACTGTAGAAAATCAGGGTACAACAGATTTTAGTTATGATATTTATATAAAAGATTTTGTTAATACTTTAGTAACTGAAGGTTATTTTCAATATAAGATAACTTCTACTAATGGATATAATATGAGTGATTTTGAACCATTACCAAGGAGTAATGAAGCAAGTAATTTTGATTTAGCAACAGAAATTAATATACCTGGAGGAGTTTTACAAGAATATACAATAGAGTTTAGATATTTAGATGATCCTAATGTTGATCAAAGTGAAGATATGGGAGCTAATTTTAGTGGACAATTAATGATAGAAGCACAAAAGAGTTTATTTAATAGAGGAACATTAGCAAGAAAAATATTAGACAATGCAACAACAATTAATACTAGAACAGATTTTGATAATGTACTGGGAGATGCAACTGCAACTACTGGAGTATTATATAAAGAAAGTGTATATAGAGAAACGCCTGAGAGTACTAGAAGTTCAAGTAATAATAAAGATGTATACTATTTTGCAGGAAATGTAGCGGATAATTGGGTTAGTTTTGGTGGATATATATGGAGAATTATAAGAACTAATGAAGATGGTTCAGTAAGACTTTTATTTCATGGAACAAGTACAACAGCAACGAATTCATATATAGCATCAAACCCAGCATATAATGAAGAACGTGCTAATACAATGTATGTAGGATATATGTATGGAACAACAGGAAATATAAGGAATAACAGAAAGAATACAACAAGTTCTAATGTAAAGACAGTAATAGATGATTGGTATAAAAATAATATACTAAGTAGTTATGATGGATATGTAAGTAAGACAGCGATATATTGTAACGATAGGGCTTCTAGCCATTATTACAGTAATGGAATGATTTATGCAGCATATTATAGATTGCATGGTGATCAAACACAGAAAAGACAACCGACATATCAATGTGGACAAAACTCAAGAGGAGGGTACTATAAATATGGTGGTGGTTGGATAGTATCTAATGAGCCATATATAGATAGTCCTGCAGATGTGGCGGATAGATTTAGTGTAGATAAAAGTTCAGGAGGAAATGGTCAATTAGAATATGGAGTAGCTTTGATGACAGCAGATGAAATAAGTTTTGCAGGCGGAAAATATGAAAATAACGCACCCAATGCATACTACTATTTAAATAGTTCGGGAGGAAGTAGTACTGCAATTACGTCCTGGTGGACAATGAGTCCTGTATCTCGTTCAGTTGTTTATGGTTCTCCTGGAGTTGGAGGCGGTTCTGGTGCAAAAATGTTCTTAGTAGGTGGTAGTTCTAATTATCCTGGCCGTTTGGAAGATCAGTGGCTAGATAGTTTAGGATATGGTGTGCGTCCAGTTTTATCTTTAAAATCATGCGTTGAATGGGTAAGTGGTAACGGAACAGCAGAAAGTCCTTATACAGTAAGTGTTAGTGATACATGTAGTGCAGCTGTTAATTAATGGAGGTAAGTAGTATGGAAAATAGAAGAATGAAATATATAATGTATGGAATTATACTGACATTAGTTGTAGCTATTACAGGTGTTACTTATGCCTATTGGAGAGGTAGTATACAAGGAGAAGGAGCTGAAATAGCTGTAACTATAGATGATGTACATATAATATTTACAGATAATACAGAGATAGCAGAATCTAGTGTAAGACCTGGATGGAGTACTAGTAAGACTTTTACTGTAGAAAATCAAGGTACAACAGATTTTAGTTATGATATTTATATTAGAAATTTTGTTAATACTTTAGTAACAGAAGAATATTTACAATATAAGATTACTAGCAATAGTGGATATAATATGAGTGATTATGAAGTGTTACCAAAGAGTAGTGAGGCAAGTAATTATGATTTAGCTACAGGAGTAAATGTACCTGCAGGAGTAACACAAGAATATACTATAGAGTTTAGATATTTAAATGACCCTGATAATGATCAAAGTATGGATATGGGTACTAGTTTTGGTGGACAACTTATGATAGAGGCAGAAAAAAGTCCATTTAAACCTGGAACATTAGCTAGAAAAATATTAGATAACGCTACAACAATTAGTACTAGAACAGATTTTGATAATGTATTTGGAGATGAGACTCCTACAACAGGGGTATTATATAAAGAGAGTGTATATAGAGAAACACCAGAGAGTACAGGAAGTGAGAATAATAATAAAGATGTATATTATTTTGCAGGAAATGTGGCAGATAACTGGGTAGAATTTGGTGGATACATATGGAGAATAATTCGTACAAATGAAGATGGTTCAGTAAGACTCTTGTATCATGGAACAAGTTCAACATCAACAGATTCATATATAACAACTAATATTTCATATAATGGAAAAAATAATAATACGATGTATGTAGGATATATGTATGGAAGTACAGGAAGTATAGATAGTAATAGAACAAATACAACAAGTGCACCAATAAAGACAACAATAGATAATTGGTATAAGAGTAATATATATGATAAGAATTATGATGGATATGTAAGTAAGACAGCAATATATTGCAATGACAGGGCAAGTGGACAGTATGCAAGTAGTGGAACAATGTACTATGCAGCAAATTCAAGATTAGTAGATGATCAAACACAGAAAAGACAACCAACATATCAATGTGGGCAAAACTCAAGAGGCGGATACTATAATACAAGTGGAACATGGACAACATTAAGTGGGGCATATACAAGTAGTGCAGCAAATACAGCAGATAAATTCAGTGCAAATACAGGTTCTGGAGGAAATGGAAAATTACAGTATCCGATAGCTTTGATAACAGCAGATGAAATAAGTTTTGCAGGTGGTAAATATGGTACAAACGCACCAAACACTTATTACTACCTAAACAGCTCAGGAGGAAGCAGCACTGGAAGTAACTGGTGGTGGACAATGAGTCCGTATTCTGCTAATGGTAGTAGTTACGCGTACGTGTTCGTTGTGGGTAATTCTGGTAATCCTGGACGTGTTGCTTACATTTCCGTCGTCGATTCTGGTGCGAGTGCCGTGCGCCCAGTCTTATCATTAAAATCATGTGTTAATTGGGAAAGTGGAAATGGAACAGCAGAGAGTCCTTATAAAGTGAGTGTTAGTGATACATGTAGTGTGGCTGTTAATTAGTGGGTTTTAATAGCTCACTTTTTTTCTTTTCTTTTTGTAATTTTTAATATATAATAGTCATTATTTGATGGGTGATAATTTATGAAAATAATTAGAAGATTAGAAAAAAAGTTATTAGATTATTTAGATAGTAAAAAAGAAGAT
>CANORX010000077.1 GCA_947569225.1 uncultured Clostridia bacterium | reverse complement strand
TCCAATAACTTCATCATTATATATAGCATCTAATAAAATCAAATCATCATCTAAATATTCATCACTATCTAATAAGAGATCACATCTATCAACATAAACCAAACTCCCCTTAAATTTCAAAACATCATTAATATAATTATATTCTTTAAACTTACACATATCAAAGTTCTTATGTCTTCTATAATTTTCAATAGTAACCATTTCCTTAAACTTACCAATATATAACTTTTTATCAGGCACAAATACACGTGATTTAAAATCAAAATCACTTATAATCCTAACCTCACCCTTTAAAGCATGAGTATTAACAAGTTTCCCAACACAAATATAATCCATATTAATCACCTAAACTTATACATTATTATACCACCACAAACAGAAACATTCAAACTTTCACACAAATTATTCATAGGAATATTTATTGAACTATCACTAATAGTTTTAATATAATCACTTACTCCCGCGCCTTCACTACCTAACACAAGAGCATATTCATTTATTCTAGCTTCATCTAAATCAATATCCCCATCCATATCAGCATAATAAACTTTAATGCCTCTCTTCTTTATCTCATTAATCGCATCCATAAGATTCATTCTAACAACATTCATATTAAATATTGTCCCTTCACTACTTCTAATCATTTTATCATTATATAAACTAACTGAATCTTCACTCATAATAACAGTACTAACATTAAAAGCAAGAGCACTTCTAATAATAGTACCAACATTACCAGGATCTTGCACATTATCTAAAAGAACTATCTTTTCTCCCTTTATCTCTTTATTAATAACTAACCTAACTACACCCATAACACTAGGAACACTCTTTAAAAGACTAAAACTCTTAATAACCTTCTCACTAACGAGTACACTAGAAACATCAAAATTACTTTGATAATTATTAGTATGAATAACTTCTAGAAGTAATCCTGCCTTATAAGCTTCCATAACTAAATGTTCACCTTCAACAATAAATTTACCATTCTCCAAAATATATTTTTTCTCTCTTAACTTCTTATAAAACTTAATCTTATCATTATTAACACTATCTATCATACTTCATTGAGCCCCTTTCTATTTTCCTTATAATTTGGCTTATAATACTCCACACTTTTCCAAAAAGCCTTACTATGATCAAAATGAATAAAATGACATAACTCATGAACAATAACATAATCTATATAATCTATATCATACTTTATAAGTTCAGTATTTAAAGTTACAACTTGATCCCTTTTATTACAGTGTCCCCATTTCCTTACCATCTTTCTAATAACTAACTTGGGAAACGGAATATCCGCATGCATATTATCATAAACATGCCTTAACCTAATTGGAAATAACCTCTTAGCTTCACTAACTAAAAACTTATCTAACTTCTTTAAATCACTAACAAAAATACTATCATCTTCTAACTTAGGTGTCTTAAAAACACTACATAAAACCACATTATACTCTTTTCCTAAATAAAAAAACTTACTCTTTTTCTCTATCTTTCTCTTTTCTCTATCAATCATATTCTTTATAGTATCCTTATTATCTTTAATTAGCTGAAGAATATGTTTTTCACTTACAAACCTATTAGTAGAAGCATAAATCTTCAAATCCTCTTTAACTCTTAAATAAGTATTCTTAATTTTCTTCTTTATAATAATAACTTCATAATATTGATTATCTATCAAAACTTTCATAATAAATCACTAACAAGATTATAACACACTAACAAAAGAAAAAGAACACTAAATTAGTGCTCCATCACTTATCGTATCTGCATTATCATTCATATTGTTATCTGTATCATTTTGACTAGAAATATCTGGTTCCACAGGAGTGTCTGTTTCATTTACTTCATTTGGTTGTTCTGTATCATCATTTATTTCATTATCGTCATCCATGTCATCTTCTTGATCAAGTAAAAGAACATCTTCATTAGTATCTTCTTTATGTAATCCACTTAAATCAAACTCATAAGTATATTTTCCATAATCTGTCCCATCTTCTCCGTCCCAATCAATTGTAAAAATAGGATTATCTTTCTCTTCTTCATCTTCTGTCTCACTAAGTCCTAAATATGTATAATATTTAGTATAAGCTTGACCATTCTCATCATAAGCCTCTCCGTCTGAATAAACAACACCTAATAATTGATGCCCATCAGACTCTTTATCTGTAACCCCAGTTATAATAACTTTATCAGGGTCTATAGCTATGATATTACCATCACTATCTCTAACAATAGGAGCATATACTTTAATAAGTCTTAAACTATCGTCTTGTGGAAGATTAGAATTTATTGAACCATTAGTATTAGAATTTTCATTTTTTTCAAATTTTACTGTATACCATAAATCTTTACTATAATCAGCTTCTGGTGTCTCATTAACATCATCGCTTGTATCATCTTTAGAGTCATCATCTACATTTGTATCTACATATGTAGAATCTTCATCTGTTAAAAGATTACTGTCTGATATTATATTTGTATCTTGATTTTCTAACCAATCTATCTCTTCTGCTGTCAACTGTCTGAAAATTTCTACTGTATATGGGAAAGTATAAATAGCTGTAGTTCCTGTAACATCTGTTGGTACTACAAATAATTCACTTTCTTCATTATCAGTAACTTGTCTCTCAGCTCTAAGTTCACTTAAATCAATATTATAAGTTAATTCTGACCCATTCTCGTATCTAATAGTAACTGTAGTTGGTCTATAATTACCATTTCCTACTGGATGAATCCAATCAAGATAATAATTTCCATTTTCATCAGGATTAATATCATAAGTAAAAGAATTATCAGTTATTCCATTAGAAGTAGTACTTACTATAATGTTATCTCCATCTTTATAATTCTTATCTAATAAGAATCTAAGTTGAACAACATTTTCATAAGTATTTGTACCTATAGCAACATATCTAGAAACACCACTTACATAAGCTGTATTTCCATTAATCACAACACTATAGTCGTTCTCGTTAACACTAGTTACTACAGAAGTCTCTTCCTTAGGATCTTCCGGTGTTACTGCTACAACATTATCGTTATCTTTTTTATTAACTGGATAAGTAACAATAGGCTTTTCTTCTTCCTCAGGAATTTCATTCTCTACTGGATCTTTAGTTATAATCTCTGTTGGTTTATTATTATTATCTTTAGTATTTTTCTTACTTTCTGTTGTACCTTTACTATTAAAATATGATATAGAACCAATAATTAAAGATAAAACTACAACTATTAACAAACAAACAAAAATTATTAACTTCTTATTCTTCTCTTCATCTTCACTAATAATAGTTTCTTGACTATTAACTGGCTTTTTAAAGTCTTTGCTTTTAGCCATTCTCCAAATTAAACCTCCTTCGATAGACACTCTACCATTGCATTCATTATATAACATTCAACCAATTTTAATCAAGTTTTCTAGTAAAGTAAATGTAAAGCAATTTAAAATTTACTTGTAAAAAAAACCTGTTTCTCTTTTTGAAACAAAGTTTATTTATTTAACAATTGAATTATTTAATAGTAGCTTCTGCTTCTAGAGTATCAGTTTCTTCCTCTTCTTCTTCATTTACAAGAGGAACTACTCCTAAAGTATAACCAATAGGTTCTAATAACTTAATAAGCGTATTTATTTGAGGACTATTTAAATTATTCTCAATCTTAGCTACAGTTTCTCTTATAATTCCAGCTCTTTCACCAACTATTCTTTGAGATAATTTCTGGCTCTTTCTAGCTTCTACCACTTGACGAATAACGTTTTTTTCAAGCTCTCTTAATTTCATCTCATGATCAATTTGTTCTTGAGTTTTTATTTTATTTTCTTTTTTTGGTCTACCCATTCCTCATCACCAGTTATATTGTACCAAAATTTATTACAAAGTCAACAAAAAGTTACACTTTTTTCAAAAATAATAAAATCTCACACTATTCACCTTCATGAATATCATTTTTAGGTTTCTTTAATCCCTTTATTTCTATATTATTCTTACTAGCATAATCCCAAAGTGCAGCATGAATTGCTTCTTCAGCAAGCAAACTACAATGAACTTTTTCTACAGGAAGTCCATCTAAAGCTTCCATAACAGACTTATTAGTAATTTCTAAAGCCTCTTCTATAGCCTTACCTTTCACAAGTTCAGTCGCCATACTGCTTGTTGCTATCGCAGCTCCACATCCAAAAGTCTTAAACTTAACATCTCTAATAATATGATTATCATCTATATCTAAATAAATCCTCATAATATCTCCACATTTAGCATTACCTACAGTACCAACACCACTTGCATTATCTATCTCTCCCACATTTCTTGGATTAATAAAATGGTCCATCACTTTATCACTATACATTACTAACCTCTCCTTTCACAAAATCCTCATAAAGTGGTGACATACCTCTTAAATCCTCTATAATTTTTTTAAGCTCATCAACCACATAATCTATCTCTTCCATAGTATTTTCCTCATTTAAACTTATCCTAAGAGACCCATGCGCGATTTCATGAGGAAGCCCTATAGCTAAAAGCACATGACTAGGATCTAAACTACCACTAGTACAAGCACTACCACTTGACGCATATATTTCCTTTTGATCTAATTTAAGTAACATACCTTCTCCCTCTATAAACCTAAAACTAAAATTAGCATTCCCAGGTAATCTACTTTCTAAACTACCATTTAACCTAGAATAAGGTATCTCACTTAAAACTCTATCTATCAAATGATTTCTTAAATCCATCACATAAAAATTCTTTTTATCTCTATCTTTAAACTTAAGTTCTACTGCCTTAGCAAAACCCATAATATAAGCACTATTTGTTGTTCCTCCTCTTTTACCCCTTTCTTGACTTCCACCATTAATCAAAGGAGTAATCATAACACCTTTTTTAACATAAAGAAAACCTATACCCTTAGGACCATTAATCTTATGTGCACTAGTAGTAAGCAAATCTATATTCATAAGATTCACATCTATAAGAACATTACCATAAGCTTGCACAGCATCTGTATGAAATAACACATTATGTTTCTTACAAATATCACCAATCTCTTTAATAGGCATAATAGTTCCTATCTCATTATTAGCAGCCATAACACTAACAAGAATAGTATCATTTCTTATAGACCTCTCTAACTCCTCTAGATTAATAATCCCATCTTCATTAACACTCAAATATGTAACATCAAAGCCTATTCCTTCTAAATACTTACAAGCTTCCAATACCGCATGATGTTCAACTTTAGAAGTAATAATATGTTTCCCTTTCTCTCTTCTTGATAAAGCTATCTCCTTAATAGCCCAATTATCTCCTTCACATCCACCACTTGTAAAATATATCTCACTCTCTTTAGCACCTATACTATCAGCAATTAAACTTCTAGCTTCTTCTACATCCTTTAAAACTTCTCTACTAATCTTATAAATACTATTAGAGTTAGCAAATAAATCCCCAAAATAAGGCACCATAGCTTCAATAACTTCACCTTTAACCTTAGTA
>CANORX010000076.1 GCA_947569225.1 uncultured Clostridia bacterium | reverse complement strand
TTCTGACCACCAGACAGCTCACATAACTTCTTCTCTAAAATATCATCACCAATATGCACTCCCTCGATTATCTTTAAAAGCTCATTTTCAGCATTATACTCATCATAATAATCTAACTCTTCTTGTATCTTATTTATTAAAGAATATATTTTACTCTCATTATTTACATTTTCACTTAACTCCACATACATACTTTCTAACTCTTTATGTAACTTTTCTATAGGTCTTCCACTCATTAAATAATCTAAAGTTAAAGTATTTAAATCTGTCCCTTCATCACCTATAACCTGCGGTAACCAATCTATTTTAATATTATTTTTAAATATTATTTTCCCATAATCAGGTGTAAGTATACCCATCATTATTTTTAAAAGAGTAGTCTTTCCAGCACCATTTACACCCACTATTCCTATTTTTTCATAATCAGGTATTATCATATTAATATTATCAAAAACAGTTTGATTACCATAAGACATAGTCAAATTCTTTATTCGCATAGTGCACCTCATTTCTAAATTATAATAAATATTATTACAAAGAAAAAGTATAACATTTATCTAGTGTTAACTTTTCTTCATCACTCTTTTCTAATTGTAATATATTTTTGATTTCTAGCATTTATACTACTCTTATTAGTATAATCTAATTTTCCTTCATCGATTAATGGCTTTATTATATTAGTTGAAATATATTGTCTAGACTTTATTTTAAGATAATCACTTATCTCTTTAGAAGACCTTGGCTCATTACAAAAACTTAATATTAAATCTTTATATTCATTTTTTGTTTGTTGTCCACTTTGTTGTCCACTTTGTTGTCCACTTTGTTGTCCACTAATATCAAAATCATTTCTAAAAACAACTTTAAAACTACCTCTTTCCTCGTAAAATTCGGGTTCTGGAAGATTATACTTTTTCATTTCACGTTTCATTGTAGGAATTCCTGAATGTCTATTTTCTATAACTGAACTCTTTTCTTCTAAAATTCTAATTATATTAGGATTTCTAACTTCCATAACAGTAGATGACCCTAACTTTTCTATTTTATTCATTCCATATAAAGCTCCAGGATTTATTATTTCAATCCTATCAGTATACATATAAACTGAAATATAAGCATTTTCTGTTTGATAACTATAATCCCTATGTATCAAAGCATTTGCAACTGCTTCTCTTAAAGCTTTTAAAGGATATTCCGTTCTATCTTGTCTTGTACCATCTGAATCAATAATAACACTATTCTTCATATTTCTTCTTAAAAAATTAATTGTTTCTTCTAACATTTCTTCAATTGTACCTTCTACACGCTTATTATCTAAAAATCTTTCTCCAAATTCTCCTACCTCACCTATTACTTTTCCTGGAATTACAGCACATGCTATAAATAACTGAGGATAAAAACTTTGTGGATATTCTCCAAAAATCATATTTCCAGCTAATGTAGGAAATATCTTATCCTCTATGCTATCAATAATTCCACATAATTTTAAACTTTTAAGAAAAGAATTTTTTGCAAAATTAGGTTTATTTATTTTTACTTTTTTCAAATAATCTTCTAATTCTTTTTTATTTAAATCATCTATACTAGAGTTTCTATTAGGTCTCTTATCTTCTATAATATGATCATTATAACTTTGTAAAGCATAAATCTCATAATCAGTCATAGGCTCGTCTCTATCACCTTCTCTAGTGTAAGAACCATTCTTTAAACCTTTAGGCTTATAATAACAAAGTTTCTTATTAGAAACTAATTCTTCCATTTTTACTGCAAGAATACTTTTTCCCTCAAACTCTAAAAGGCAATATATCACATCTAATCGATGGTTCCATAGAATCATTACAAAGAGATGTTATTTGTTTCTGTAAATCATTAATATTATAAACACCTTCAGTTTTAAATCCTTCATTTTCATTTATGCCGAAAATTATAATTCCCCCATACTTATTTGAAAAACTTGAAAAAGTATCATAACATTTTTTAGGAAACCCACCTAGTGCCGTTTTAACTTCAATTTTATTAGTTTCTGTATTATACTTCCTTATTAATTCTATAGATTCTATCACTTCAACTTTTTCCATAATCACTCCATTAATTTATATTATACCTATTTTCCCTATCCAAATCACGTTTCTTTATTGTCTCTCTCTTATCATATAACTTTTTACCCTTACATAAACCCAAAAGAACTTTAGCCTTTCCTTTTTTAAAATAAATCTTAAGTGGTATCAAAGTATAATGATTTAATTCTATCTCTTTATCAATCTTTCTTATTTCACTCTTATGAAGTAAAAGCTTTCTCTCTCTTCTCTCATCATGATTAAAAATATTACCCTCTTCATACTTAGCAATATAAGTATTAGTTAAAAACACCTCACCATTTTTAATTCTAGCATAACTATCATCTAAACTAACACTTCCTTTTCTTATACTCTTAATCTCTGTACCTTTAAGCTCTAACCCAGCTTCATACTCTTCTAAAATAAAATAATTAAACCTTGCCTTTCTATTTAATATCTCCATTTCTCTCACCTTCTACAAGCATAAAATCAACATGTCTAGTTTCCTTACTAGCAGCTATACATCTAACTCTAACCTTATCACCAAGCCTCAAAGCCACTTGTTTTTTCCTATTAGTATAACACATATTATCCTCACTTAAAACATAATAATCATTTATAGTATCTAAACTCACAAAACCATCAACATAATTACTTGTCTCAACAAAAAAACCATTTTTCATTAAAGTATCAACTACTGCATCATACTCTTCCCCAATATGACCTTCCATATACTCTGCTATTTTCATATCATTAACAGCATACTCACAATCATCACTTCTTCTCTCAGTCAAACTAATATGCTCTGCTGCTTCACTTAAACCACTACTCAACTGGTCTAAAGTAACTCCCATATCCCACTCAAAAACAACTATCTTTATAATATAATGTATAAGTAAATCACAAAACCTTCTAATAGGACTTGTCTCATGAGTATATTTAGAACTTCCTAAACCAAAATGACCTATATTATCAGTACTATAAATAGCTTTTTGCATACTTCTTAATAACTTCCTATTTAAAACTTCCTCATCTTTAGTATCCTTTAATTGTCTTAAAATACTCTGAATATCTTGATTAGTAATATCATTATAATCATATTTTCCTGTTAATTTATAACCCAAAGAACTAACAAATTTAACAAATTCTTCTATCTTTTTAGGACTAGGCTTACCATGTACCCTATAAAGTCCTGCATCACATAAACTTGTTATTATCTCTATAGTACTCTCATTACTTGCTATCATAAAATCTTCTATTAAATTTTCTCCAAGTCCCTGTGTCCTTTTTTCTATATCTATAACCTTTCCAGAATCATCAACTATAAGTTTAATCTCACTAGAAGAAAACTCAATCTCTCCTCTTTCTATCTTCCTCTTTTTAAGTAACTTAGAAAGTTCTAACATCTTATGTAAAACACTTTCAAACTCTTCATACCCTTCTACATGTCCACCAGACAAAATAACATTAACATCATCATAATTCATCTTTTTTCTAGACTTAATAATACTAGGATATAATCTTCTATTAACAAAATTACCTAAACTATCTATCTCCATTTCACAAGTAACTGCACACCTTTTAACACCAGGATTCAAAGAACAAATACCATTAGAAAGCTCTACAGGAAGCATAGGTTCTACCCTATCAGCCATATAAGTAGAATTACCTTTATTATAAGCATCATCAAATAAAGCACTACCAAAATTCACATACCTGCTAACATCTGCAATAGACACATTAAGTAAATAATTACCATTATCTAATATCTTTAATCCAATCGCATCATCTATATCCTTAGTATCCTTACCATCTATTGTAAAAATCATCTCTTCAGTCAAATCTTTTCTTCCTTCATAATCACTATTGATAACTTCTGTAGGTAACTTCTTAACCTCTTCCTTTGTCTCATCGCTAAATCCAGTTGGAACCTCTAACTCTGACATTATCTTAAGAGTATCTATATCAGGACTATTCTTATGCCCTACTTTCTCTATAACTTTAACATAAATAGCTCTCTTATCTTCTCTAACACTCTTTAACTTAACTATCTCACCTTCAACTAAAGCCATTTCTTTATTTTCTAACAAAACAATCTCATAAGGATACTCTTTTAAAGGCTTAACAAAAGTCACATCATTATCTATACATATTTCTCCTAAACCTAAATTTCTCTCAATAATTCTTACTATCCTAGCTTCCTCTTTACCTTTTCTTGTAAATATCTCACACAAACACACATCTCCAGTAAGTGCATCCTTCATATTTTTTCTATCAATAAAAATATCCCCATCTTTTAATAATAACCAACCATTACCACTTTGAACTCTCTCAACCTTAGACCTCACATACTCATCACTTACTAACTTATAAGAATTTCTCTTACAAAGAACTATCTCTCCCTCACGTACTAACTCATCTAAAATCTCTATTAAATCTTTAATATCATTAGAAGTATAATTACTCTTTAAATACTTCACAATCTCTATAGGATCTAACTTTTTATTTCCATTTCTTTTAAAAATCTTTAAAATTTTATCTTTCATGACATCACTCTCTCTATATTATTATTGTATCATTTTAAAAAGAAAAAAACAAAGATTTTTCTTTGTCCTTCTATAAACCTAAATATAAAGATATTGCTATAAACAAAAACCCTAATACATAAGTTAATCTTGTTATAAATTTTTCTGCTCCACGCTCTTTCATCTGACTCATTAACATACTGTTACCTCCAGTAATTATTTGTCCTGCATCACTTGCTTTACTACTTTGTAAAAGTACAAGTGCTATTAAAAGAACTGACACTATTATTAATATTATTTCCATTACTCTCTCCTCACTTAAACATTATATGACATTTTCTAGTATTTATCAAGTTACACCAAATTATTTATTTTTAATTAAAATATATGTCTCATTTCTCTTACTATCATACTCTTCAATAAACTGATACTGTCCATAAAATTTATAATTTAAACAGTTCATAACTGCATTATAAAGATACATCTCTTCATCCTTTTGAACTTCTTCCATATTACCAGAAAAAACCTCTCCAAAATATCTTCTTATATTCCAAGAATTAAACTCTAGCATTTTTCTTCTAAGACCATAAAGAATTAAAGTATCAAAGTCCCTTTCTTTAGGAAAAAGATAATTACCAGTAAAAAACTTCTTAGGCATATTTTTATCATTTAATCTTGTTCTAGGAACATCAAAACTTAATCTTGAAAAATAATTAACATCTCCTCTTACACCATCTATTCCAAACTTATTATCATAACTAAACTTCTTAGAAACTACAAAACACTTATATAATTTAGCATACTTTTCCATTAAAAGCTTAGAAATACTAAGACTAATATCAGGTGCCACTTCTATTACTCTTTTATCTTTCTTATAACTAAGTCCATTTACTTCCAAAAACTCCAAAAATCTTTTTCTCT
>CANORX010000075.1 GCA_947569225.1 uncultured Clostridia bacterium | reverse complement strand
TGTTATCAACTAATTCTATATCTAATTTTGGGATTATTTCATCACATATTCTTTCAAAATCTTCTTTAGCCTTATCTAAGGCTTCTTTATTTTTACAAATAATTGCAAAATAATACGATGATGCCGAAGTTAAGTTTTGTTCTTCAATAGAACTTATAAAATTATAATTATTGATTAATATATCTTGTTTAACCTTATCGCTACTATTCTCTTCGATTAATCGCTCATAATTTTCTTTATTAATGTTAAGATTTATCTTCTCATCAAATTTATAAGCCTTAATCGTAAATGGTAGTCTATATAATTTCGATAATGTATGATAAAAAATATTTTGTTCATTATCATTAGTAAGCGATAAATCAATAGGACTTACCTTATAAATATAAGCAAAATCGCCAGTTTTTAATTTAAGTAAACCATTATCATTAATTTCACTAACATTAACAAATTCTTGTGAGTTTTGTAATTTCTTTTTAATAGTCTTTTTATCAAGATACTCATTACTAGATTTTTCTTTTAGTTTTTTAACTATTTTTTCTTGTTTTAGTTTTCGTTTTTCATTTTTGCTTTTTTTAATCTAGCCCCCTTTTATTTATAATAATAGTAATTTTTTTATTTTTAAATAAATATTTTACAAATAATATAAATAATTTATACATTCTATTACATTTGCTAAAATCCATAGGAACTAAAGATAAAGCTCCTAGTGCAATTATAACAATTCCCAATGTGTAAAATTTTAATAAAAATAATATTACAAATGTTATAGCGAAAATCCCACCAATAATGAGATCTTCAAATTCCAGATTAAATAAACCTAGATTTCTCTTTATACTTTTTAATGTTATATACATAAAACCTCTTTATATTCTATCTGATTCATTACCATAATCTCTAATCTTTGGTCTTGATGTGTATCTTCTACTTCTAGGATTACCGATATTTTTAATGCTATTAAATGCTCCACCAAAGCCACTTCTAATATTATTAATGCCTTCTTTAGCTAGTGATACTCCACCTTTTACATAATCTGCATTATACTTATCATTAGAAAAATCCCATTTACCAGCAGCATCTTTAACGCTACCTTCACCATGTGATTCAAGCATTCTTCCATAAGCTCGTGCAAAAGGATTACTACTTTGTTGTAAATCAGCACCTTTCATCATCTGTCCGAAACCTTTACCAACCTTATTATTCATTTTTTTAGAGATGCCTTCATTCATTTTAGGATAAACACTAGCAATACCAGCATGCATTCCTTTAGCAGTCTGTAAACCACCTTTGGCAAGTTGCCCTATTCCTTTACCAGTTCGATATGTTCCTTTAGCAATACCACCAGTAGCACCAATTGCTCCTATTCCAGTTCCCATAGCAGCAGATAAACCACCGCCTAAGCCTCTAATAGCCATCATCATATCACGGCCACTATTAGCCGAAACATTTTCGCCTATGAATCTATTTAGAGAAGTACATCCTGTCATCAACATCATTGCACATCCTAAATAAAGAACAGTTTGAGTAACAACTTTTGTAAAAAATGGTAAACCATTTATATCAGCACTATTTTGAATAGCATTAAACATAATTGAAGTTAAACCTATTAGCAACATCATTGCTCCAGCTTGAAGCACTAAAGAGGCAAGTTGTTGATATAAAGCACTTCTTTGTTCTTTTCTACCTACACTTGTCGCTATTACGAGTGGCGAAATAACCATCAAAAATGCAAGTTCTAATTGTCTTCTACCTAACATTAAAACCGCAAATCCTACTGCAAATAAGAATATAGCACCTATTACAATGCCAAATAAGAAGTTATATGAAAAAGCATAATCTTCTGTATCATTCCAAATACCTGGTTTATATATATTACACCTAAACGTAAATGCTCCAGAATCTGAAACATTACTTGCAGTTATCTTATTCGATCTTATTAAATCTTCAAAATCTGACATAGTTTTTGCCGAAGATACATCAGAATAGCCATCAAGTTTCTCTTTTAATTCATCTACATTCTTTTTATCAATCTTATCTCCACCTGATATTTTGTAACAAGCCTCATTTATATTCAAATATGATGTTTTCATATTATCGCCAATTGTTACTTGATTTGCATTAAACTGATTATAAATCGCATTAGATAGATTCGCTCCTATATTTATGGTTGTATTAAAAATCATATAAACACAGAAAATTAAAAATCCACATTTAATAATTTCTTTTACTAACTCAAATATTGGTTGTTCATTACTATCTGCATCGAGTATTCTAAAGGTTATTTTCCATACTGCAAATAAAAGTAATACAACAAATGCCAATATAAAAAAAGCATTAAATATCTTTGTAAATGGTGAATTATCTACATTCTCCAGTATCTTAATAAAATTTAAACTATTTATCTTATGTGCTACATTATAAAGTACATCAATAGTATTAAAAATTAAATTAACAATTCCCATTCCGATACCACGAAGAATATCTAATACACCATATTTAATATCCGAAGCTATACTCGCTATCAGCATAGTATGCTCCTATCCTAGAGTATCAATTACAAAATTGATAAGACTTGGTACTAATATTAGTACTACAACACCCATTAAAGTATAAAGAATCGTTTTTTTCTTTCTTTGTTTTGTTTCATCATCACCGATAATAAACTGAATTGTAAATACAACTAAAGCTATAAAGGCTACAATTATTCCAAAAACCTGAATCTTAGTTGCCAAATTTTTAATAATAGTTCCTAAACTTTCAATAGTTATATCTCCACCTTCAATTTTCTCAACTGCATAAACATTTCCTACTATTCCAAACATGCTAGTAAAAAATGTCATAAGTAATATGAAACTAAAGTTTATTTTATCACATATTTTATTTATTTTATATTTTAGCATATTCCCCCTTTTTAAACCCTTATAGAGTTACTGAATTTTTATCTTTCATTTCTTCTATATAATTTAAAATTAATTGTAAATTACCTTTTAACATTTCATTTTCTTCTGATTCAAATTTTTCTTTTAAATCTTCTATAAGACCATTATTATTCTTATCAAATGTATAAACACCATCATATAAAGTACAGGCAGTATTATTATCTACAATTAAATAACAAATGCCATCTTTATTTTTTCCTTTAGTTTTTCTATCCTCTTGATCTTGCTCTTTAGTAAGTTTATCAAGAGTTTCCAATGAATATCTTGTTGATGGTATATTTACATCACTGGTCCTTAATACAATAGCAACAATATCTAAATCCATCTCTTTAACCTCTCTATCAAATATAAACTTTAATTCACGAGCTTCTTCCTCATTAAGTTTTAAATATTCTTTTTTAGTCATACCATCATTAAGAGAAGAAAAAACGGACATTATATCAACATCCGTTTTAACATAAACTTCTAACTTACCATTATCATTATTACCATAGTATTTAAAATCTAGGTTATACATTTTATTGATAAGTTCATCTAAAGTATATATTTTATCTCTATCAATCATTATTTTTCCTTAACTTCTTCTTGTTCTACTTCATTATGATTTGTTTTTACATTCTCATGATGCTTATAATAATTCACAACTAATTGTGGTACTTGAATTTTACCGTCTTTGTTTCTATTTCCTTAGTTGTGTTATATCCTTCAAGTTGTATTAATGCACCTTTTTTAGATAATTTTTCAAGTCTTTCTGCATCCTTATTCCATAGTGCAAAGTTAAGAAAATCTACAATTTTATTTCCGTCTTTGTCTTTATAATCACGTTCAACTGCAATAGTGATATTGGCTACTTTATTGCCACTTTCTAATTCCTTAACCACAGGATCTTTTGTTAAATATCCCATAACACAAAATTTGTTCATATTTCCTCCTTCTAGTTTTAAAATCTATATTAAAACCCCTTTTATTCTTTTAATTAATGTTTTTTCTTATTATTTTTATTTGAAATAAGTATAAATCCGATACCTACAATAGCAAGAATACCACCTACTAGATTGATATAAGTATTTGCTGATGTATTTGGTACTTCTATGTTAATTAGTGAATTTTCGATAATTGCACCATTTTCAGTAACATCAAAATATACTTTCTCATCACTTAAAACATAGCCATCAATAGTAGCTATTTCTTGGAAATAATATTTTCCATACTCAATTTCAACTTCGATATTACCTTCTTCATTAGTAACACCTTCATAAATTAAATTATCTTCTAAATCATAAATACCAATAGTTACACCTACTAATGGTTTACCATCTTGATCTACTTTATGGATTAAAATTGTTGATTTAATTTTTTCATCTTCCATAGTAGCTTTTATAACTTCACCATTTTCTTTTACCTCAAAAGGCATAGGTTCTTCGTTTAATACATAACCTTCTGGAGCTTCTTTCTCTAAAATATAATATTTACCATAAGGCATATTTTTTAATACAATCTTACCATTTTCATCAGTTCTACCACTAAAAATTAATTCATCGTTTTCATTATAGATTTCTACTAATGTATTTGGTAAAGGTGTACCATCAGATAAATCTACTTTTGTAAATTCTAAATCACTTTTAATTAAGTAATTTTTTAATGAATAAGAAGTTTCGATGATTGGTGTTTTAGAATCAACATATTCAAGTTCAAAATCATATTCTTTTTCATCAAGAACATATCCATCTTTTGTTTCAACTTCTTTAATGAAATACTTACCTAAATAAAGATTACTAAATACTAGATTACCATTTTCATCAGTAGTTCCTGTTGCAACTAAATCACCTGCTTTAAATCTTATAATATTATTCAAAATAATATCTTCACGAGCATATAATTCAAACTTAATGCCTTCTAAATTCTCATTAGTTTCATAAATAAAGCATTTTGAATCTTCACAAACATCGCTGATAGCAAATCTTTCACCATCTTTATGAATATTTATGATTCCTTCTACTCTTTTATTTGTCATAGAAGATTTAACAACTTCGCCATCTTCTGTGATTTCAAACCATAGTTTATCTTCATTTAAAAGATAACCTGTTGTTGTTTCTTTTTCTACAAAATAGTATCTTCCAACTTTCAAATCTTTTATTAGAATCTTACCATTTGCATCAGTTTTACCACTAAAGATAAGTTCATTACTTTCAGTATATAACTCCATTAAAACACCAGTGATAGGTTCATCATCTACAAAATCTGTTTTTGTAAACTCCACATCACCCTTTTTAAGAAGATTAAGCATATTATTAGAACTATAAACTATTTCTGTCTTATTATCAATTTCAGTTAATTCAACTTTATAAATTGTTTCATCTAATAAATAGTCTTCATTAGTTCTAACTTCTTGTACTCTATATTTGCCAAGTGGTAAACTCTCACTTATAGCATATCCATTTTTATCAGTAATTAATGTACCTACAAATTCATCTTTTTCGTAATAAATATAATTACCATCACTTGTTTTTATATCTTCATCAGCATAAATAACATAGGTTATACCTTCTAATGATTTTCTACCATTATAATT
>CANORX010000074.1 GCA_947569225.1 uncultured Clostridia bacterium | reverse complement strand
TTTATTTACCTGATTGCAATGTTAGTAAACTTTTTGAAGAAAGGCTTCATAAAGCTCTTGCTCTTCCTGAGTTTGCCGGTAGGTTTAATCTTATTAGGTATAATTTATATACTGATACTGGTAGACAAGAAGCGCGTAGTATTGGTATTAGTGATGCTCCTACTGCTTATTGTAATGGTGATATTTTACGTGGTGTGCAAAGCGATTACACTATTAGAAAGTATCTTCGCAAGCTGCTAGGATAGTCATAGATACAGTTCTTTTGCCCTACATTGAATTTTAATTGTTATTGTGATTAATCTATCACGATATGATTATCATTCAATGTGGGGCTTTAAAATAGCTAATTTTATAAATTCTCATTATATTATACGAATACTATGGTTAAAATTGAATTTTATTATAAAAGTGCTGATAAAGATAAAACAGAAGCTATGCGAGAAGCTATTGATATAGCTTTATTTGGTACTAATGTTCAATGTAATTTTAAAAATCTTCCTGACCATCTTATTCTTGAAGATATAATATTTGAAAAGGCTGTTGCCGGTAAGAATATTACTGAATATCCTACTTGTATTATATATCGAGATGATACAGAATATAAACGATATAGTAATTCTGTTACTTGGGAAGAACTTCGTAATGATATTAATTATCTTACTGGAGATGAACCTACAAGACAAACAAATAATATATTTGTTGAAGCGTTTATTGATGAACATGATTGTATAACTCGTGCTAAGTGTGCTGATGCTATTGCTTGGATGTGGAAATATCAGAATACTAAAGTAGAATATATTCAAACTAATGTTAATAATCCGAATAAGTTTGCTGTTGTAATTAAAGATAGTTGGAGAACTTATGCTACTTATGTATATTCTGATAGTCTTACTACTGAAATGATTAAGAATACTCTTCTTAGAGTTCCTAATACTATTAAAGAAGCTGTTAAAAATAATGCTATTGTGTTATGATACGTATTGATTGTTTTACTAGAGATGGTTGTGACGCTTGTAAAATAGCAATTAAAAATATAACTGATGCTATTAATGAAGCTAATTGTGATATTACTCTTAATATTCGTAATACAAATCTAGATGATATTCTAAGAAAAGAAATTACTAAATTTCCTACTACTGTTATTACTAAAGTCGATAATGATTATAAAAGAAAAGAATTAGCTCGACTTGAAGGTAGTTTTCCTAGTGATTATATTAAAGATATTATTAATAAACTTAAAAAAGAATAAACTATGACAGTTAAAGAACTTATAGAAATGCTTAAAACTTGCGATGAAGAATCAATAGTATATATTGATTATAATGGTGATATTAATTCTATTAATGAAGTATGTGATTATAGTAATAATTGTGGAGAAGTTATAATAGTTAGTGATTAATTAAATTTTAAAGCTATGACAGTTAAAGAACTTATAGATAAACTTCAACAATTTGATGAAGATAAATTTGTTTTAGTTGAAGATACTGAATATAAAGAATTTCAGGCTATTGATGTTGAACCGGTAGATGATAGATTTGTAATAATTACTACTACTATTAAATAAATAATTAAATTTTAAAATTATGGCTAAATTTATTGGTGTTAAAATGATTGAAGCTGTTCCTATGACAGCTCGCGAAGCAAATGACAAAGGTTATAGAATTGGTAATCATTCTTTTGAAGAAGATGGTTATGAAGTAACTTATCCAGATGGATATAAATCTTGGAGTCCTGCTAAAGAGTTTGAGAAAGCTTATTATAAACTTGAAGATCCTACTGGAGATACTCTTAAAGAAAATGACATTAAGAGATTTATTAAAGGTATTGAAAATGTAAAAGTTGGTACTAAAACAACTAATACTACTCTTACTTGTCTTACTGGATTTGAAGTTCATGGTCAAGCAGCTTGTGTAAAACCTGAAAACTTTGATTTAAATGTTGGTGCTAATTATGCTCAAATTAAAGCTGAAGATAAAATTTGGGAAGGTCTTGGATTTGTTCTTCAATGGGCTAAGTATGGTCTAAAGAGATGATACTATTAATGCTAATGGTTTATATGTTATACTTAAAGCTAGCTATAATAGA
This sequence comes from uncultured Clostridia bacterium, assembly GCA_947569225.1. Taxonomy (GTDB): domain Bacteria; phylum Bacillota_I; class Bacilli_A; order RF39; family UBA660; genus MGBC139354. The sequence continues at coordinate 3,475 of CANORX010000074.1, read as the reverse complement.
GCTGGCTTTATTTAATTTAATGGTTAGCTTGGAACCGCTACGAGTGCTACGCACTCTTCGCTATACTCCCCGTAGAGGATGGAATGGTAGTTATGCTAGTAATATTAGTATAGTTATTAATGATAATGATTATATTGATTGAATAAATACTAGTCTATTCCATCCTCTACGGGGAGTTGAGCGTAGCGAAGCGGAGCGTTCTACTAATCCTTAAACTTATAGTCGTTGGCATGACTGAAACCTCGGTAGATAAGCTAATCTTACTACTGAGGTTTATTTTTATCTTATTATTAAACTTAAACATATTATAATTATGGTTGCATTTATTGTTTTTCTTGGTATTATATTTGGTGGTGTTAAACTATTAGCTGTTGCTAATAATATTAGTGATAACGAAGCTATGGATAAATATAGTGGAAAACTATTTGTTATTGGTATTATAGTTTTTGTTATTCTTATGTGTGTTATTGGTAATAATGATGATGGTTTTAATTAAGATAAAATAAATAGGGCTTGTCTAGGTAGTGATACCATAGGCAAGCCCTTATTTTTTACTAGATTCAAGTCCAGCTTATTCAAATATATCTTTAGCTATATCTTTATAAGGTATAATACTAAGTATATTTTCATCAAGTTTATAATAACTATTATTATTAGGTAAATCAAGAACACGATTAATACTACGAATAACAGGTATATTACGTATAGCCATAACTTCAAACTTGTTCATATCTTTATATCTACCAGTAGTATATTCCTCTGTGAAATCTTCTTCAATAAGGAATCTAGCAGCCATAGCAGTAGTACCAAGTAAGTCATTAATAGTTTGTCCGATAGCAACAGGACTAGACCATAATTTTTTACCTTCAGCATAAGCTCCAAATGGAGTAAATGAAGCAGCTTCAGAAGCAAGACGGTCAGCATGATAAAGCATAAGATTATAAATAATACCTTCATCATCATCACCTCCCATACCAGTTATAGCAATTGCTCCAATAATAGCAGCACCTACATAAAGTAAATCACCTAAATTACGTCTAATATTTGCTTTTTCATGTTCAGGAAGAAGTTCATAATTAAGTTTGAAATTAACAGCAAATGAAAGCAAATTCTTACCATAAGTTTGGAATGCTTTATTAAAATAACTAACATTATTAAATTCTCCTACGTTAGTTTCTTTAAATGGAATAGTCAAATAATCATAAAGACTAGTATAACTACCTTTTTCAATAGTACCTAGAGTTTCATTATAATAACCGTTCCAACGATAACGTTTCTTAAAACCAGGATAAAGATGTTTATGATATTGCATAACCGTACCACCCAACCAATGTTGTTCTATATTAGCAGAACCAAGTTTATCATAAACACCATGAACTTTCTTATTTACTTCACGAACTTTACCAATAAATTTAGCATATTCTTTAAGAGTAAGTTTACTATCAGATTTTATTTGAGCAATTCCATCTTTAAGTTCAAATTGATTATAAATATCTGGAAGTTTAGCAAACTCTTTATCAATATTCTTAATAAGTTCTTTACGTTTAGCAATATATTCTCTTTGTTGTTCTTCATTAAGATAAGTTTTAACAAAATCAAATATAGGATTAGCTTTAAATAGATTATATTTAGCTCGTTTTTTATTATCAGCTTTAGCTTCATCCATGAACTTATTGAATTGTTCAAGAAGAGCTTGGTTCTCCTCTCCACGGGGAGTATTTATTACAGACATAAGAGCATCTTGTTCAGCTTTACGATGATACATTTCTTTACTCATTATATCATAACCACCTCTACCATTATCAACAAGTCTATGAGATTTAAGCATAGCAAATAACATAACATTTTGCATATAATGCTCACCAACAGATTGAGGGCTAAATAATAATCCACGAACTCTACGAATATTTTCTTTAAGACCTTCAGCAGTGCTAACTTCAGTTACTCTATCAAAATCAACTACATGACTAAGTTTAATAATAGCATCTTGAAGTGTACTACTATTTTCACTATACATATTAGCCATATAACTAACAGTTCCTTTAATCCATTCAGATTTACCAGCTTCCCAATCTTTAAGATTAATATATTCACCAGCAGCTCTTTCCATAAATATGTTACTAGAACCAGTAAGAACGTTAGCTATACCACCAGTAATATTCATCATCATATATTTACTACCAGCAATGTTTTGAGCAAGAGAACCAAGTTTAACTAAATTAGGAGTTTTATTATCTTTATATTGTTCAAATACAAGACGACGTATAAAACTTCTAAGATGTTGACTAGTTCTAGTTTGTTGTTCTTGTTTATATTCAATTTCTCCACCAGCACTAGCTTCTCTATTTTCAGTTATACTACCTTTATAATTTATATCATAAGCAGTATTACTAGTAATAATTTGGTCGGCAGTATAAAGAAGATTTTTAACTGTTTTAATAGCATTATATCTATTACTTTCAATTAAGAAACTATTAAATACTTCTTCCCAATTACGATTAAGAATATCATTATGAATTTTATTATTCTTTTCAATAATCTCATCTCTAGCTTTAATAGCAGCAGCTTTACGTTTACTAAATTCTTCATCACTTTCATTAGGCTCTTTAAATTTAGGTATAGTAGGAAGTTGTTGTGTATCTTTATTAGCTAATTGAGATAATCTAGGATTAGGAATATCATAATCTTTATCAAAAGTTAAATCTTCATTATTTCTCCATCCAGTATTATTAGGAACATTAGCAGTCCAACCAAGAAAACTAAGAGCTTGTTCAAAGTAATCTTTAACAGTCATATCTTTAGATTTAGGTAAAGCTGGAAGATAACCCATATCAACATATCTCTTATTACTATTAGTAAAACAATACTTTTTCATAAGTTCATTTACTTTATTCATAAGTTCAAGTTGATACTCATTAAGATTAGTATAAGCAGTATTATCATATCCAGTTCCTATTTTATACTTATTAACAAAACTACTATATTCTGGATTAATAAGTTCTTCTTTAGGAGTAATATGCATTTGATTAATACGTGGTTCATAATTACCAACAACAGCTGAACCATCGTCTTTAATCATTTGCATAGTAGTCCAAATACGAATAGGTTTAATAGTACGAGTATAAGGGTCAAAATAATGATTATCTCTATACCATTGTTTATATTCAACACTATCAATACCATATTTGTCAAGAACTTCTCTTTCTTTCATATAATAATATTGAGTAGTAGTTTCTCTAGTTCTCTTTTGAAGAATATTAATTGCAGCAGTTCTATCAATATCAGTCCATTTATCTAAATCTTTAGGTTTAATAATACCATAAATAGTTCGATTAGGTCTTTCTGCAATAGTCCCATTTTCTTCAATTTGTTCACTAAATACTTCTAGCCATTTATCATAATATTTTTTACCTTTAGCAAAAGCTCTATTTTTATCAAGTTCATATTGTTTCCAATTATAAGTAACATCACATTC
>CANORX010000073.1 GCA_947569225.1 uncultured Clostridia bacterium | reverse complement strand
CTGAGTATTATATTAGGATTTATGTTTCTTGCGTGTTTGTTAGCTATTTCAACTTTAGATTCACCTATGTTATTAATGTTTGTTATAATTTGTCTATTTAGATTGGTTTCATCTATAGTGTCTCCATCTACAATAGTTATATTATTAACTCCACTTCTAACTAGGCTTTCTAGTGTATATCCACCTACTCCACCTATTCCTATAATTAATATACTCAAGTTTTTTACTTTTACTAAATTGGGAAGTCCAATTAATTTTTCTAATCTTTCTAAATTCATAATATACTCCAAAATTAAAAACCAAGATAAAGTGTAGTAATAAAACTCGCGCTCGCGAGGTGGTAGTCCACATAACAACTTTTAGGATTCTTAAAAATTATTTTAAGCATTCGACACCAGTCATTAATTAGGTCTCCAATTACATAATTTGTCGGTTTATTGTAAGCACTCTACCTTGGTAATTTCATTATATCAATTTTTTTATAAAATTTCTACTATTTTATATATTTTTTTAGTTGTAAATTTTCTATTGGTTCTATATTATTTTTTTCACACCACTCCAAATATTGTTCTGCTATGTTGTTTGTGTCACATACTCCTTCAAGATAATATTTGTAAAAGTATGCTTTTAAAAAGTTACTAATTGTTAGTATAGGATAATTTAATCCTATTAGATATTCATAAATGTCTAAGTATGTAAAATTGTTTAGTCTGTACTCGGCTTCTCTGCATCCTTCAGAAGTTAAATAATAAATACGTCCAATCCTTTCTTCCCTACATACTAAGTAACCTTTTGTCTCCATACCTTTTGTTTCGTTAAATATTGTTTCATATGATACATTAAGTTTTCTTGATATTTCTGATTTTGTTAATCCTTTCTCAACAAATAATAAAGCAAATATTTTGTCTTCTGTTGAATAATTTACTTCTTCTGCTTTTGGTAAATCTAATCTACTCATCTTTCTCTCCTTCTTTCATATAACTTATAATAGTATTTAAGTTCACATTATAAGTTCCATTCATAATATTTTTGTCTGCCCCTTCATAATAAGAGTTTAGAATTTTAATTAGTTCTTTCATCTCTTTTCTTTTTCCTTCATTTTTTTTAGTGACTAAACAAGCACAGTCTATAAATTCTAACTTGTTATATCTACTAAAACTTATTATATCTTTTTCTTTTATAAAATACAAGGGTCTAATTAGTTCCATTCCTTCAAAGTTAGTAGATTTTAGTTTTGGCATCATTGTTTTAAATTCTCCATTATATATTAAACTCATAAGTATGGTTTCTATTACGTCATTAAAGTGATGTCCAAGAGCTATTTTATTGCATCCAAGGCTTTTTGCTTTTGCATATAGTGCACCTCTTCTTTTTCTTGCGCATAGATAGCATGGGCTAGATGCATCTTTTATTTGAGAAAATATGTCATAGTTAAAGTATTTTATGTTTATGTTAAGTGTTTTAGCATTTTCTTTTATAAGTTTTATGTGTTCTTTTTGATATCCTGGATCCATTAGTATGCATTCATAGTCAAAGTTTATTTTTCCATGACGCTTTAATTCTTCTATACATTTTGCAAGTAAGAATGAGTCTTTTCCTCCACTTATGCATACAGCTATTTTGTCTCCCTCTTTTATTAGTTCAAATTCATTTACTGCTTTTATAAATAATCTCCAAATTTCTTTTCTAAATCTTTTTATTATACTTCTTTCTATTTCTAATGTTTTTTCCATTTTATTTTTTCTTCCTTTTTAGAGTATAGTCTAAGTAATCAGTTGTTATGTTTTCTCCTAAGGTTACTTCTTCTATTAGTCCTAAACCATTAAATAATTCATATAATATTTCTTCAAATATTTCACTTACTACTATATTAATAGCTCTTGCACCTACATTATAATCATATGCAATTTCTGCTATTTTTTTGTATATGTTATCATTTATGTTTACTTTTACTCCTAGTGTTTTTAGTTCTTCTATGTATTCTTTTAAAGCACTAAGTTTGCTTGTTTTCATTATTTTTATAAAGTCTTCTATAGTAAGTTTGTTCATTTTAATATAATAAGAGAATCTTCCTATAAATTCTGATGGTACTCCAAATTTTTTTAGGTCTTTTAGTTCTATATCGTCTATAGTTGTTAATTTGTCAGGTTCTTTTATTCTTTCAAAGCCTATGTTAGATTTACCAGTTATTTTTTTATCATATAATGAGCTAAAGGCACCAGCTACTACAACTATTAAGTTACTAGTGTCAAATAAAATTGTTTCACCATTTATTTGTATTTCGTAAACTCCACCTTCTACTATTTTTAGTAAGCTTTTTAGTACATCACTTTTGTTAAAAGAGCTTCTATTTTTTTCGTTTGTTGCTTTTTTATCTATTTCGTCTAGCATAAGTATTGAGTTTTGTGCTTTTTCTAAGTCTTCGTCTGCATTAATGTATAAGTTTTTTAGTATGTCTTCTACATTTGCTCCTGTATATCCAGCTTCTGTGTATCTTGTCATGTCTTCTATATGTAATGGTATATTTAATATTTCTTTTATTGTACGAAATATTTCTGTTTTTCCTACACCTGTAGGGCCAAATACAAATATGTTACTTTTCTTTTGTCTTCCTTTAAATATTCTAGTTTTGTAAATTGCTGTTAGTATTTTCTTTATTTGTTCGTCTTGTGATATTACTCTAGATTTAATTTTTTCATATGCTTCATTGATAGGAATTGTAATCTCTTCTTGTTGAACTTCTTCTTGTATATATTCATAATCCCTATATAGTTCTTTATTATATTCTTTGTAGTCTATTAAACCGTCCATTAGCATGCTTGTGAAATTATTTTGAGAAGTTGTGTTTTTATGTTGTATGTATATACCAGTTTCTTCTTCAAATGTTTCTCTTAGTATGAGAGTTAATATACCGTCTTCATTATAATAATAAATGTTTTCTTCAATTCCTTTGTATAGGCTTTCTATGTCTTCGTATTTGACTTTTATTAATTTAAACATTTTCTTTATTTCTTTGAGTGATAGTAATAACCCAAATGAGAACTGTATTCCTTCAGCTTGTTCATTATTTATGTAATTCACTCCACTTATTGATTCTGTAAATATTTGTCCTTTTTCGTCTATAGTTCCTATTATTGGTCTATATGGTATATATATGTTGTATCCTAAGCTACTTATATACATTTTTTTAAATAATACTGCAAAGTATAAATTTTTGTTTAACATAAAAACCACCCTTTTCTTTTGTTATTCATTCATAGGAAGTAATTTAATTAAATTGTTTCTTTTTGTTGATTTTTCATAATAACTTTTTGTTGTAATTACTCCATTAACATAGTCTTCTTTTAAGTCGTTTAATTCAGTAACTGATATACTTCTAAAGTCTAAGTTTGTCTCAAGATAAAATTCTTCTTTAGTTATTGATGATAAGTAAATGTTACCATCTATTTCTCTATAGAAATATACATTTGCTTCATATACTCTCCATAGTTCACTAAATAAAACGCTTAAATCAGTTTCTTTTATATCTTTTAAGATATCTTTAACTGATACACATAGTTCGAATCCTTCACTAATCTCTGTGTCAAATATGTCATAGAAGTTTAAGTATTTTATTCCACTAGATAATTCTGTAAATATGTTCTTATTTTCATCAATTATTCCTATCATAGATCTTTTAGGAATAAGAACAGGAAAGTCTAATGTTTTAAGTTCTATTTTTTCAAAAAGAATTCCAAAGTGTAATTTTTTTTCGTCAAATAATATCATTGTTTCACTTCCTTAATTGCATTTTATTATACATTTTTAATGATTTTTAGTCAATATTTACTTATATTTTCATAGTATTAAATATGATAAAAGATTTAATGAAAAATAAGTTTGTTACAGGAACTCTTATTCTTTTAACAGGTGGGTTCTTGTCGAAGTTTTTGGGTTTTGTTTTGAAGATAATTATTACTAGACAAATTGGTGTAGAGGGTATTGGTTTGTATTCGCTTATTACTCCTACTTTTGGGCTTTTTATTACTGTTGCAACTTTTAGTTTTCCTGTTGCTATTAGTAAATTAATTAGTATGCCTGGAAGAAGTAGCAAAAGAGTTATTTTTTCTATTATTCCTGTGTCTCTTTTTCTAAATTTAATTACTCTTTTTATTATTTTTGTTATTTCTTATCCTCTATCAAATGTGTTTTTAAAAGAGCCTAGGCTTTATTATCCTCTTCTTTCTATAGGTTTTACTCTTCCTTTTATTGGTCTTTCTAGTATTATTAAGGGGTATTATTGGGGTAAACAGAGAATGGGTGTTTATATTTTATCTAATATTGTGGAACAAATAGTTAGGATTGGTATTCTTGTTTATTTGATACCTATTTTTTTAGAGAAGAGTTTGGTTTTGACTATTTCTTTAATTATTTTGGTTAATATTGTTAGTGAGACTTCAAGTATTATTGTTATGATTCTTGGGCTTCCTAAGGGGATGACTTTAGAGAAAAATGATATTAAGCCTCATATGAGAGATGTTAAGGATGTTATGAATATAAGTGTTCCTTCTACTAGTAGTAAAATTGTTGGTAGTGTTGCACATTTTTTGGAGCCTATTATTCTTACTAATGTTCTTAGTTATGTCGGGTATTCAAATGATTTTATTATTACAGAGTATGGTATTATTAATGGTTATGCTTTAGCACTTTTACTTTTGCCTCAGTTTTTTACTCAGAGTATTTCTACTTCTTTGATTCCTGAGCTTGCTAAGTATTATGCTATTAGAGATATAAAGAAATGTAAAAAAAGAGTAAGACAGATTGTGTCGTTATCTCTTTTAATTGGTGTTACTTCTACTAGTTTGATTTTTTGTATTCCTGAGTTTTTTCTCTATTTGATTTATAATACAACTCTTGGAGTTACTTATATAAAAATTCTTGCACCTTTTTTGATACTATTTTTTATTAATACACCTATTTCAAATGCGTTGCAGGCGCTTGATAAGAGTAAAGAGGCTATGGTTATTACTGTTATTACTAGTGTTATTAGGTTATCTTCTTTGTTTATTCTTTCGTTTTTAAGAATTGGTATGTATAGCCTTATTATTGCTATTATTTTAAGTATAGTTACTACTACTTATTTAGAGACTAAGTGTTTGAAGAAGGCTTTAGAAGAGTGATTTTAGTTTTTGATGTCATTCTTTTTGATTATGTAAGCACGATTGTTTTTGTAGAATGCATAGAATATGTCTGATGTGTCATATCCTTCTCCTTTGATTAAATCTTTTAGCCATGTTTCACTTTTGTTTATGTATTTTAGTGTGCTTTTTTGTATTATTCCATCTAGTATTAATGGAAATGGGTTTTCGCTTTTAATTTTAAGAAAGTTATATTTAAATATGTTTAGTTTACCATTGTTTTCTAATACAGCATATTCTACGTCTTGTAAGTTTTTTATGTTGTTACTTCTTAGTTCTAATAGTAAATCATCAAGTGTGTATCTTTGTCTTACCATTTCTTTAAAGTTTATTACTCCTTTATTTATTATTAGTACAGGTTTTCCTTCTATTAGGTTTCTAAATCGATTAAATTTAAGGGATGCAAAGGC
>CANORX010000072.1 GCA_947569225.1 uncultured Clostridia bacterium | reverse complement strand
TTTCTACTAAAAACAATACTTTCTTTTAACGGAACAAACACACTACTACCAAAATAAAGATTTTTCCATCCATCCATCCCAAATATATCTAATACAGTCGGAACCAAATCACTAGTAGTCGTAAATTTCTCCACTCGATTATTCCCATTAACACTAACATACTTATCGGTTAACTTTTTATCATAAATAATAGTTGGAATATGATAAAGCTCACTATCATACTTTTCTTCTATACCCTTAGCATAATAACTTAAACGAACATAATTATAGTAGTATCATCTAACCTTTTTATCTCTTCAAGATAACTCATCATAATACCTACAGCCTTATCAAAATCCATAAGTGCAGCCATATAAGTTTTCAAATATTCATCATTAACATCACTAATATCTGTTAAAACATCATACTCATCTAAAATATTATAATATGGTTCTAAAGTCTCTCTCTTTCCATAATATCCATGCATTGTAAAAGATAAAATAAACGAAAAGAAATTTTTATCACGAGGAAACATACTTTCTTTCATCTTATCAAACATTATAGAATCCAAATTTCTCTCACCCAATTTATGTTGCCAAGTATCTTCCACTCCAAATTCTTTCATTTCATCAATACCAGTTAAACTTTCAAAACCCCATGATTTATGTAAATTATATCTATTATAAAAACTGCCATAATTAGCGTGATAACTCTTAACAACCATATCATTATTATTACTTTTTAAAATATTAGGAAGCGCAAAAGGATAACTATTATCTGCAAAATCATAATTAACATATTTTCCTGTAGGATAATTCCCCAAAACTGAAAACGCCTCACTAACATCAGTTTTCTCTTTTTGATAAAAATTAGATAACACTAGCCCCTGATTCATTAACTTTGTTATATTAGGATATAATTTTTCTGAAAGTTCAGGATACAAAGTAAAAGGATACCACCCAAAACTTTCTACCAATATCAAAACCAAATTATTATCTTTACTAATACCATAATAATCACTCTTATCTATTCTCTCTTCATAAATAAAATCATCTATCCCACTAACATCATCAACATTAACAACTGTTTTACCACTTATAATTTGATAAATTCCATTAGCTACCATTCCTATACTCTGATAATTATTAGCAGTCTCACTATATAACCTATCTATATAAATTGTATCTTTTCCATTAGTAGTATCTATAATAGGTATCATAACAATACTTATTAAAGATAAAAGCATAACAGATAAATCTAAAACTACAAATTTAATATCAAAACTATTTCTAATACATTCATTTCTCTTATACTTTTTATAAAATTTAACTCCAAAATAAATAGCATACAAGAAAATTAAAACAAGACAAATACCAATATATCCATACTGAAGATCAAAATTCTCCAAAGTTCCAAAAGCATCAGTTCTCTGATTAAACATAGCCCACTCAAACACAGTACCATTAGAATCATACAAAAATATAAAACCAGCATCTAGTGCCATCTGTCCTATTAATAATAAAACACTTAAAACTAATCTAAAAATCTTATTCTTTATTAAACACAATACACCCATAAAAAACAATAAAACTAAAAATGGATATAATGGACTACTCAAATAAAAATCACAAGTAGTATATGTTATTCCAAACAATTCAATAAACACACTAATAATAACAAAAATTAATAACTCTAAATTATTTATTATAATCTCTTTAAACTTCTTCATAAATAAAAACACCTCAACAAATATTTTAAAACATTCTTTAGTTGCATTCTATAAATTTCTAGTTGCTTAACAAAACTTATTATAACACTTATTGCCATTTTTTTAAATCTTTTACATTTATAAAGAAAAAAAACGAATTAATCGCTTTCTGTTAAATACTCTTCATTAACTGAAGAATCTATTTCATTATACATCTCTTCCTCAGTTATTTCTTCATCAATAATATCATAATCCTCAAATCCATCATCCACTATTTGTATCATAACCTTAGCATCTCCAATAATCTCTATTCCAAGTTCTTTCTCTATTTCATAATTTATTATATTATTTTTAGAACTAACATCTATAACAGTTGGATTTTTCAAACTAGTAATTATTATTTCACTATCATTAGTTAAATTACTATTTTCTTTAAGTCTCACATTAACAACTTCATTATAACTAATCTTTCTTGCTTCAACACTTGTCTTAGTATTATTATCATAACTATACCATATATTAACATCAAAAGAACCAGTAATACGAACACGACCATTATCATTAACGCCACTCATCTTATTATTAATAACCCAGCACCCTAAAACTGTATCTATTCTATCTGTAGTTATTGCTTCATACTTATTTCTAAAAGTTTTTTTACCCTTGCCAATTACTGCTTTAGTAACAATCTCTTTATACATTATAATCACCTATATTATTGTATGATTAATAACCTATAACTGTGATTAAATTTAAAGAAAAAAAGAAAGAATAAGAGCTATAAAACTCAATTTTCTTTCCATTCATGATATAAAATATCTTTTAAAACTAACATACTATCTAATTTATTAAACCCATACTCACTAACTAAACTATCTAACATCTCTCTAATCATAACTTTATACTGAGAAACATCAACTATTTCAGGGTATTTAACTAACACAGGATATTTCTTACCCCAAGTACTTGTCCAATCTATTTTTTGATATTTTTCCTCATTAGACTTACTAACAATATCTTCTATTTCCTTTAACTCTACATCATAATCAATTAACTCATCCAAAGATAAACCAAATAAATTCGCTAATTTCTTTGATTGATAAATATCTGGTAAAGTATCACCTGTCTCCCATTTAGAAATAGTTTGTCTACTAACACCTAACTTTTCTGATACTTCTTCTTGTGATAACCCTGATTTTTTTCTTGCTTGAAATAAATTATTTCCCAAATTCATTTAAAACACCTCCAAATTAAGTTTACCAATACTTAATCATTTTACTCTATCAATTATACCTTACAAATTTGCTAATTTAATTAACACTATTTAACTTTTTTATAAATACTTCCACAAGCCTTACAAGTAATCTTCATTTCATAACTAGACACTTTTTTATCTAAAATAGTTATTAATGGTTCACTATCTTTAGGACAACAAAATCTTGTTTTAACAATAGATAAATCCTGGTCACTAAATCCACCAACATTACTATCTTCAAAATCTAATACTGCACTTCCTTCACTACCACAATTACATTTATATTTTAATTCCAACCTATCATAAGTTGAATAACATAAATAACCTATATTTTCATTACACTTATCACAGTACATCCAACCACCATAATTAGTAGCTAATCTTGTATTTATTAATTCCTTTGTTTTTAATACTCTTGCCATATTTTTTTTCCTTTTAAATCTAATACTTCTTAACTAATTTAGAAATTAAGGCTTTACAAGTATTCATCTGAATACAATCATAAAATTCATTAGTTACACTTTTTCCTTTTCCTACTAATGTAGCATTATTAGCATCTTCTAAAGTTTCCCAAAGAACAAAATCAGTCCATATATCTCCTTGTAAATAATGTTCCCAAGAAATAAATCCCTTGGCTTTAGAAATAACCTCATCATGTAACTTTTGTGTTAATTCTACAAACACATCTTTACTAACATCTTTTTTTAACTTATAGGAAAATATCCAAGCAGTTTTCTCCATAAATAAAACTCTCCTTTATATTATTTCTTAATAGTACAATGACATTCTGGATTAGTACAAGTACAATTAGGATTATAACCCTTCGCGCACTCAGAATCACAAGTACATTTCCATCTTTTCAAAGTAGGAAATATATTTTTACAATACTCTTTCATTTCCTCTTCAGTCATACCTGCTTGAAAACCATACTTTGAACACATCAAAATATACTCATCCATTGTAACTTTATCTTTAAATTCTCCTAATTCATAACAATATTTACAATAATCCTCATTTGTACTCCCATCCTTATTAGTACCTAATTTTTCTACTGAATCTATTGGCATAGCACAACTTTGACAAATATTATCATTCATTTCATTTCCTCCATTATTTATATTATTGTTCCATTAAGACTAAAACTTTTTGCATCATCTATTTTAACTTCTACTATATTACCTATTATATCAATATCACTTGTTATATTAACTAACTTCATATTTTCTGTATAACCCATATATTTAGAACTATCTTTCTCACTAACACCTAACACCAAACACTTATGAATTTCACCCACACATTTTTGATTAGCTTCCAAACTATATTTATTAACTACATCATTAAGAATATGTAATCTTTCACTCTTAACCTCTATAGGTGTAGAATCTTCTAACAAAGAAGCAGGAGTATTTTCTCTTGGACTAAACACAAAAGTAAAAGCACCGTCAAATTTACACTCATTTACAACATCTAACGTACATTGAAAATCTTCTTCTGTTTCACCAGGAAAACCAACAATTATATCAGTTGTTATACTAACTCCCTTAATAGTATTTCTTATCTTATTATATAAATTAACATATTCCTCTCTTGTATAGCGCCTTCCCATTAACTTCAAAATTCTATCACTACCAGACTGAATAGGCAAATGAACATAAGGCATAACATTATCACATTCACTTATAACATTTATCATCTCATCTGTAAAATCCCAAGGATGACTAGTAACAAAACGTATTCTATCTATTCCTGTATTACTCACATCCCTAAGTAAATTAGCTAAATTATAATCATCATAAAGATCTTTTCCATAAGCATTTACATTTTGTCCTAAAAGAGTTACTTCCTTATACCCTAACTCTTTTAACTTGTTTACCTCTTTTATAATATCCTCCCAGCGCCTACTCCTCTGAGTCCCTCTAGTATAAGGCACTATACAATATGTACAAAACTTATCACACCCTAATATAATATCTACCCACGCAGAATACTTACTATCTCTATTTTCAGGAATACCTTCACAAACACTACCCAAAACACTGTAAACCTCTACATTTTGTTTACCTGTAGATATACACTCATTAATAACACCAACCATACCATCCAAATTATGTGTCCCAAACACAAAATCCACATACTTATACTTACTTCTTATCTCATTAACCACACTCTCTTCCTGAGCCATACATCCACATATCCCAAGAAGAATATCCTTTGTTTCCTTCAATTTCTTTATAAGTCCTAAAAAACCAAAAACGCGTGTTTGAGCATTCTCCCTTATCGCACAAGTATTTAATATAACAAGACTTGCATCATTTAAATCATCTGTCTCTATTAAACCCTGAGTACTTAATATACCCTTTATTCTCTCACCATCATGCTCATTCATCTGACACCCATATGTCCTAACATAATATTTCTTTCCCTTTAAACTATCATCTATTCTTATCTCTTCATAAACATAATTTTCTATATTCGCATTCTTATCTCTCTTTTTAGCTTCTATCATATTTGGTAAATTCATGCAGTTCACTTCCTTTACTTACTATATTATAACAAAATTTCTATAATAATCTATTAGAAATTAATATCTTTTTACAAGTTATTAAATATATATATAACTTATATTTACATTAAATTAAATAAGAAAGCAATAAAATATAGCAATAAATAACCACGCCTAGAAGACGTGGTTTTCACATGGCCTATAAGGCCAAAAT
>CANORX010000071.1 GCA_947569225.1 uncultured Clostridia bacterium | reverse complement strand
AGTGCAGAGGCTGTTACAGCTGTTAGAAACTCTATAAGTAGTGGACATAATATTTTGTCAACTATACACTCTGAGAAAGCAAGTGGTATACCTATGCGTCTTTATAGTCTGCTTGAGACTAATTTGGATGTGGATCAGTTTTTGAAAAGTATACATAGATATATACATTTGGGTGTACATGTTAAAGGTTATATGTCAAAGAGACATGGAAGGTTTCAAAGAGAGATTGTAGAAGTGGCAGAGTTTTATGTGGATGAAGATAATAATCCTAAGGCAAATGTACTTTATACTAAGGGAATGGATGGAGTAGAGGTTTATCATAATCCCTCTTCTAATTTACTCGATTATTTAGGTGCTCAAGGTATATATTTACCTAAAGAGACATTTGTAAAAGAGTCTAGTACATTAAAAGAAAGTGTTAAAGAAGCAGTTGTGAAAGATAATATTGAGATATTTTAATAAAAAGTGAGGTGACTTTATGTATATAGAAATTATTATTATTTTAGCTATTTTAATATTTTTAGTATTATATAGAAAAAATACTGGTGATAAGTTTTATAAATATATTTCTCGAGGGGTCGCAGATATTTATGATAAATATGCTCCATATTCATTTAAAATAGTAAGAGAGAAAACAAAAGAATTAGGACAAGAATATACACCAAGACAGTATTTAATTCAAGCGCTTATTTTTGCAGGTGGTGCTGGAATAATTTCTTATTTATACTTTTATAGTATAATAGTTTCTATAATTTATGCTGTAATAGCTGTTATGTTTATACCTTATCTTGCTTATTTAAGATGTAATAAAGTATATAGTGAGTTTATATTTGAACAAATTCAAGTTTACTCTACAAACGTTATTATGGAATTTAATACTACGCAATCTTTTGTTAAGTCATTAGAAGGTGTTAGAGATAGTGGTGTTCTTGAAGATCCTGTTTTAACTGATGTTAATGAAATGATAAGTATTGCTTATAGTAGTGCGACAATAGATGATGCTATAGCATATATGAATGAAAAGTATGATTTTTATGTTATAAGAAATATGCATCAATTGTTTTTACAGATTACTAAGGAAGGATCAAAGGATTCAGGAGAGGCTCTTGAAGGTATGCTTCAAGATATTGATATGTTAGTTGAAAGTGTTTATAGAGATAGAATAGATAGACAACAGTTTCATAAGCAATTTTTGACTTTTGGTGTAGCACTTTACTTTTTGATAGCACTTATTCAATATTTACTTGGCAATGAAAGTTATTTAGCACTTATAGAGTTATGGTATGTTCAGATTATGCTTCATGCTGTAATTATTATAAATTCTTATTTCTTAATAAGTGGAGAAAAATATTATAATGAGGATGTGGGTGCCGAATGATGTTAGAAATTGCAATAGTTGGTGTCTTGGCTGTTATTGTTTTACTTGTACAGGGTAAAATAGATGGAAATAAATTTATTAAAGATAATGAAAAGGCATTTAAACTATTAAAAGAAGATGATTATGATTTCTTAGTTGCTGCTAAGTATGGTGAAGGGGTAGATCCTAATATTCTTTTTGAGAAGAGAATTAAAAATGGATTATTAATACTTGTCTTTTTAGTAGTAATATTTATTTCAAATTTAAATTTTGTTAATTTGATAGCTTGTTTTTTGGTTTCTTATTTTGTGTTTAAAATGGGATATAGTGATTTAAAGGGATATTATAAAAAACATCTACATGAGATAGATTTGTTACTTCCTTATTATTTAAAGAGTTTGGAGATTTTGATTCAACATTATACTGTTCCAGTAGCGCTTAGTAAGAGTTTGGATCAAGCACCTAGTATTTTTAAAGAAGGTTTAAGAGATTTAATAGGTAGTATTAATGCAGGTGATTCTACTATAGACCCTTATATGGCTTTTGCTATAAAGTATCCAGTTAGAGATTCTATGAGAATGATGAGACTGTTATATAGATTAGGATTAGGTAATCAAGAGAGAAAACAAGATCAGTTGATAGTTTTTTCTAGAACTATTTCTAATTTACAATCTAAGAGTAGAGAACTTAAATATAAAGAGCGTTTAGAGAAAATGGAAAAGAAAACTATGGTTATGTTATCTACTACTGGAGTTGGGGTTATGATTATTTTATTACTTGCTATATTGCAAATGTTTACCTCAGTTTAAGAAAATTTACAAAAATTATGTAAATTTTTTTTCATAGCTTGATTAATAAATAGGTTTAAAGTATAATAATAATTGTAATAATAATAAGGGAGGTAGATTTTAGAGTGAAAGAAGCTACAGGAGAATTAAATATGACTGTTATTACAGTAATAGCTATTGCAGCAGTTGCAGCATTATTCTATGCCTTTGTTTGGCCTATGATTCAAAGAACAATAGTACAACAAACTTGTAATGCTTATGGACCTGGATATGAAGCTGAAAAAGTGGAAGCAGGAGCAAGTAGTGCTTGTAATACTTCAAGCGATAAAACAAGTTGTTGGATTTGTAAATGTGATAAGTCTAAGGGATGTACTGGCGAAGATAAGAGTGCTGAATAAAAAGGAGTAATTTGATATGAGAGAAGCGATTGGTGGAACATGGTTATTAGGGTTTGTGGTGCTATTTATAGTGCTCTTTTCAGCTTATTTGGCAATATCTATTAATTACACTAAAGCTTTTAGAGTAAAAAATCAAATTATCAATATTATAGAGGAGAACGAAGGGTTTACTAGAAGTGTAGGAGATGTGTCTAGTAAACCTAACGATCAACTTCAACAAAGTACTAAAACTGAGGATAAAATTTATTTTTATTTAAAAAGTGTATGTTATGCTACAACTAAAATAACTGACGATCAAAGTCCAGGTGGAGAAGAGGATTATAGAAAAGGTGGATATTGTGTTCGTAAAATATGTACTCCACAAGGTGGATACTATAAGGTTACATCTTTTATAAAGATAGAATTACCTTTTATACATAAATCATTTGTAGTTCCTATTAATGGTGAAACTAAATTACTTTTTCATACAAATGATTCAGATGATATGGAATGTCAATAAAATTGGAGGATTAAATTATGAATGTAATTATTGCAAATAAGTATAGAGATATGCTTAATAGTCTAGATATAGAAATTATTAAATCTTTAGAAGGTGTATATGATGTAAATGATGTTATAGATAATTTTTCTAATTTTTATTTCGATAGAATGATATTAGATATAACAGCTTTAAATGACTATACTAATACAGATACTTTACAAAAGTTAAGTATTAATTTAGATATGTCAAAAGTTATTTTACTTTTGGATGATAATGATGAGAGTTCTACTGGACAATATTTATCTAAGCTTATATCTATGGGTATTTATAATTTTACAAGAAATTTGGAGGGTGTAAGGTATTTACTTCAAAATCCAAATAGTTATAGAGATGTTGCACATATTCATAATGTAAATGCAAATGAAGGGCACTATGACGATAGTTTGTCATCAAATACTAGAGTGATAGGTGTTAAGAATTTGACAGAGGGAGCAGGCGCTACTACACTTGTGTATATGATGATGAAACATTTAGAAGATAATTATAGTGTTTGTGCTTTAGAAGTTGATAAGAGAGATTTTATATATTTAGATGATAAAGAGATGATGTCAACTAATTCAGCTGATTTACCTAAAGAACTTATGAAGAGAAGAAATTATAATGTTGTTTTGATAGATTTAAATAATTATAGTGATCCTGATATTTGTAATGATGTTATTTATTTAATTGAGCCTTCAATTATTAAGTTAAATAGACTTATGAAGAGGGATAGAAGAGTGTTTGAGAAATATCATAATAGTAAGATTGTTCTTAATAAGAGTAATGTTACTAATAGTGATTTGAATGTTTTTGAGTATGAGGCTAAGGCAAAGATATTCTATAATTTACCTGCTTTAGATGAAAGAAAGAATACTAATAGAGAGATTAATGGTCTTTTGTCAAAATTAGGTTTTGCTAAACAAAGTAATGGTTATGAAGATGATGATAATTCTAAGAATAAATTGTTAGGTATGTTTAAATTTTAAGTGTAAAGTTTGCGTATTTATTTGACAATATATTGTAATTATATTAAAATTAGTTTTAGAGAAGGAGAGAGAATATTATGAATATGTTTTATTTATTAGATGGTATTGATATTTGTGGAGATTTATCAATGGTATGGACTATTTTTGGTTATATTATTTTAGCTATACAAATAGTAGTGCCACTTTTGTTGATTGTATCTGGTATGATAACAATGGCTCAAGCTGTTATGCAGAAAGATGAAAAGAAAATTAAGGAAGCTCAAAGTTTACTTGTAAAGAAATTAATTGCAGCTGTTATTTGTTTCTTAATTATAGCAGTAACTAAGATGGTAGTTAGACTTGTTGCTAATGATTCTTGGGTAGGTTGTGCAAAATGTGCATTAAGTCCATTTGAAGAAGGTTGTGGATTTGAGAAAGCTAATATTAATACTGGACAAGGAGATAAAGGTACAAGACCTGAAGGAACAGTTCCAGGAGCTAATGGTGGAATGATATATGTTCCAGGGTTATTTGATTAAAATATATTAAGTACTTATGAGTACTTTTTTTCTTTTTGTGTTTATTTATTTTTAAATAAATGGTATAATGTTTTTAATTGAGGAGTTGTACATATGGTAAAAAAATTATTATATATTTGTTTTATTTCAATTTGTATGTTTTCTTTTTATGGAAGTTTTAGTGCAGATACACCTGTAGATATGATTTGTAAGTATAAAAATCCTTTTGGAAGTGATACTTTTACAGTTGTTTTTACTAATTATACTAATAAGTATTATAGTGCTAGTGATGGAAAAATTAGAAATGGAGCTTATATTAAAGCAGAGGGTAGTACTTTTGGTAATATTTATGTAGGTAAATATAGTAAGTATGGTGAAACAGAGTTTGATTTTTCAATTACTACTGAACATGCAATGTTATATTCTGGTAGACGTTTTGTTTTTGGTAGTGTAGGTGATAAAGATATTATTACTAATTTGGATTCTTTTGGTAAACCATCTGGTACTTATACTTGTCCTAGTCTATCTTATAGTATATATAATGGTAAACTTAAACCAGAACAGGGCGTTGTTGTTCTTCATTTTTCTAATGATGAATATTGTTCAAGTCATAAGTGTACTAGTATTAAATTAACAGAAAATAATGTTTATGATCCTAATAAACCTGATAGAGAAATAGTTTCACAGTGTCCTTTTGAAGTTAGATCTGCTAATACTACTGATAAACTTAATTTAATATTTAATTCTTATAGTGATGGAACTATTTTTGTTACATTTCAAGGGAAACCTTATCAAATAGATATGAATAATGATTTACCAGTTAGACTTTCATATACAAGTGGTAGTGATTTTTCTTCAGATAATTTAAAATTTGTACAGATTACTAAATCAAATTTAAGGAATATTATTAATGTTGGAAGTGGTAATAAGCTTTCTTGTGTTAATGCTTTGGTATCTTGTTATACTGATTCTACTTATCATTTGGCTTATAGTGAATCTGGGCTTCCTGATAATAAAATGTGTAGAAAGCAAGCGTGCAAGCTGCTGGGGCTGGAAGGAGTGACATGGCAGATAGAGGTAGCACCCAGATGGCGTAGTGTCTGCTAGGGACAAGACACTGTCCCTAGATG
>CANORX010000070.1 GCA_947569225.1 uncultured Clostridia bacterium | reverse complement strand
AGCTCATTCAAAGTTGCATTCAAAATATAACTCTTACCACTACCAAAAGAACCATATAAATAAACACCCTTTTTATTTGGATAATCTTTCATAAAATCTTTAATATATTTTAAAACCTCACTACGAACATTATCATCCAAATAAATATTAGCCATTCTAGCTTCCTTAAGAGCCTTAGGAGTCTCATAAAAAACAACTTTACTCTCATACTTATCTTTATCTTTCTTAAACTTACAAGGAACAAAAGAAAAAACTAAAGAATTATCACTAACTTGAGGAAAATTAACACATCCATTTAACTCATTCTTACAACAATCTAGACCTAAACAACCCTTACAATTATTTAACTCATTAACTGTATTAAAAAGCTTGCTAGAATACTTCATTAAAATTTTCTCATCACAAACAAAAATATAAAAAAAATTATCAAAATAATTATTTTACATATAAATCTTAAAATATTTCATTAAAACATAATCAATATCAATCTTTTTTTTAAAATAATCTTTAACATCTATCATACAAACTCCTTAAGAAAAACTTCTAATTCATTTTTAGTCTTATCATCCATTGACTCTTTAACCTGTTTCTGATCAAACCACTCTGGAACAATTTCTTCCTTTCTAGAAGTCTTAACCTTATCTTTATTTTCTTTAGTATCCTTTATTTTCTTACGAACATTAATAGCATACATCATAGCATCCTTAGCCGTCTCCAAATTAGCTTTTTTCCAGTCCCCAGCTACAGCCTCAACATAATTCTTAACTAATCTATTATCCTGAGTTTTCAAAATATAATCTACAAGAACATTACAAACAGCAGGACTAAATTGAAAATCCACTATCAACATCTCTAAAATTCTCATATCCTTCTCACTAGGCCTAACACCTTTATACTTATCTTTCAAAAAATCATAAGGCTTAGTAGTCTCAAAAACATTTATCATTCTACCAATAACTGAATCATCACTATTAAAACTTCTAAGATGCATAGGTTGATTCTTATAAACCAAACTAGGAAGTCTCCCATTATTATTAAACTCATACATTCTTCTAACATTAGTCTTTAAAAGCTCTCTATCTACTAACCCCTTTTCATTAAGACTAACCTTAACCAAATCTGCCATAGTAATAGAATCAACATTATAAAGAAAAGAAAGATGCCCAATCAAATCCTTAATACTTTTAGTAAGAAACTTTGGATTAACAAGTCCTTTAGGCATACTACTAACTAAAGTATCAAAATCAAAAACCATCTCATAAGAAAGAGGCATTTTAGTTTTTTTAACAATATTATCACTATCTTCTAACTCAAAATTAGAATAACTTCTACTCTTAAAAGTCATATCAAAAGGACTAGTAATATCTGTATACCCATTTAAATCAACTAAAGGAACACGAAAATAATCTTTTATTCTAACATACTCATCCTTACCTACATTATTGTAAAAAACCATATTAAATATAGGATGACTAAAAAACTCATGAACACTAAGAGGACTATATAACTCATAAACATAAAAATTAATAGACCCTTTCATATAATAAGTTTTCATAAGTCCTATACCTTCTAATTTTATTCTAGCCTCTTTAATATTATTCAAATTATCTCCCAAATTAGTCATTAAATGATGATGTGTAAGCTCATTACTAATAAAATTATTTGCTTTTAATTCATTATAAAGAGTATTATAAAGTGTAATCGCAGTATTACCTATAATTGGCATATATAACATAGACAAAACAAGTTTATCATTCTCATTTAATAAACTCTTATTAACCACTTGATAAATATCAGCAGGAAGAAGTGTCACCATATCCATATAAACCACCATAAACTAATTTTATATTAAACCTATCATTTTATCAAGAAATATATAAAGTTTTTATCTTTTAATAATTAAATTACCTCCATATACTCTCAAATAATCATTCTTAAGCTCCACAAAAACACTTCTCTTATAATTAAACACCTCTGTAGTATAAAGAACAATATCTTTAATTTTATATAAATCTGCTACACTAAAAATCTTAGATTTAACACTATCTATATCTACATCTCCACACAAATCTACAAAAAGAATATTATCCTGATAAATCATACTCATAACTCTTCACCTAATATAAATTATAAACTTTTTATTTTTATTTTCATTCATTTCGACAAAACTAGATAATAATTTTAAAAAAAAGCTTAAACAAAAATATCTTTCATTTAAGCATACACATCTATTTTCTTTTTGTACTATTATTTTTAATAGATTTCACACATTTAATAGCGTTTTCCATTTCTTTACTATAAACTTCACACTCTGAATCAGTAATATTATGTTGTGGTTCCTCTTCCATTCTATATGCTTTTTCATTTACTAAATCAAAACACATATAAAACTCTCCAGGTAAAGGATAATTTGATAAATTTCTCATATTAAATCTACTTATGTAAACAATACTTTTATCTGCACTTTCAAAATGTTCTACATTAACCATAAAACCTGAGTCTTGATACTTTACACCAGATATACTATGAACATTAGATTCTTTACTATCTAAAAAATGATAAACTTTACCACACTCATTAAAAACATTTACCTCTCTTTTCGTAGAAGGATTAATTGCTTCTTTTAAATCATGTAACATTTCTTCCATTTCTTTTATCTCTATAGCCATATCAGTATTAACACTTACATTATTTTGATTTATAGTTTTATCATTTTTATCTCTTAAACGCTCATCAACTAAAGAAAGAACCTCTTTCTGTCTCAAAGATAAACTATTTATATCTTTATAAGAATAATGACAATCCAAATAAAGAAGAAATGATATAAGTGATTTTTTAGACTCAAAACGATAACCCTTTATGAATGGAATTTGATTATAAACTAATAAAACAACATGAAATTGATAACCAACAAATATACGAATATCTTCTCTTAAAGTCTGACGCGAATCAAAAAATTCTGGTAACTCTCCAAATAATCTTACATAATTACTTCCACTAAAAGATAACTCTGAACCATAAAAGTCATAAACTTGCTCTTTAGTTCCATATCTTCCCCTATTAAATTGTCCCTCTCTTTTCTTAATACCCATTACTTCCATAATGGCTTCAAATTCATTTCTTTTCATATATTTTCCCCTCTGACTATCATTGTATCATATAATATACAAAAAAAGCAACAGAATAAATATCTTTTTATTTTTAAAAACTTATTATATAATAAAGATAAGGTGATATAAATGAGAATGCTTTTAGCAATAATAATGTGTAAACTTGCAAATACAATGAGTAAACTAATAAGAAAAAAAGAAGGAAGTGTCATAGGCGGTGCAGTTGCCCTTAAAATTTATCCTAAAGTACTAAGTAAAGTAAAAATGCCTAAATATGTAATAGGAATAACTGGATCTAGTGGAAAAGGAAGTACAACAGAATTAGTAGCAAGAATACTAAAAGAAAACAATTACAAAGTTGTATATAACAAAAACGGAAGCAATGTATTAAATGCAGTAACCACACTAATACTTGAAAACACAAAACTAAATGGAAAATTAAATGCTGATGTATTATTAATGGAATTAGACGAAAGACATATGGAATACAGTTTAAAACACTTTAACTTAACACATATGATAATAACAAACATAACTAGAGACCAACCTCCTAGAAATGCTCATCCAGAATTCATACAAAAAGTAATAAAAAAAGTAATAAAAGATTCATGTCACTTAATAATAAACATCGATGACCCATTAGTAAAAGCTTTAACATTAAATCACAAAGGAAAATTAACTACTTATGGGCTAGACAAAAATAATTACTCAAAAAAATATGAACTAAATAACCTTGATGGTGCTTACTGTCCAGTTTGTAAAACCAAACTAAAATACAGCTTCTATCACTACGGACACATTGGCTCTTACAGTTGCCCTAAATGTGACTTTAAAAGAACCGACCCCGATTACTTAGCACATAACATAAACGTTGTAAAAGGAACAATATACATAAACAAAAACAAAGTAAGCTTACCATCTAACTTTCTTTACTCAGTATACTTTGTAACAGCTGCATACACTTTAACTAATTGTATGGGTTTAAAAAGTGAAAACATATTAAAAATAATAAATGATGAATCATTTAAACCAAAAAGACTAAACATATACAACTTTGATGGAAGAATGTGGCAAATGTTAGCAAGTAAAAATGAAAATAACTTAAGCTACAAACAATCTCTTGACTTCATAATAAACGAACCAGGCAAAAAAACAGTAGTATTAGGATTTGACAACTCAAGTAGACGCTACTCAGAAAATGACATAAGTTGGATTTGGGACATAGACTTTGAAGAATTAAACCATAAATCAATAGATAAAATCGTATTAATTGGAAGATTTAAATATGATATGCTGACAAGATTCGAATACACAGACATTGACAAAAAGAAAATAATATTAATAGATAACTTAGAAACAGACCTAATCCCTACCCTAAAAAACAAAACAAAAGGTTCAATATATAGCTGTGTATGCTTTGACAAAGAAATAGAATTAAAAAAACTACTACAGAAAGAAGGCGAAACAAATGCCCAAAATTAAAATAGCCCACTTATACTATGATTTAATGAACCTTTATGGGGAAAACGGAAACATAAGAGCACTAAAAAAATTTACTGAAAGACAAGACATAAAATGTGAAATACATTTTCTAACAATTAAAGATAAAATAGACTTTGACAAATATGACGTATATTACATGGGAATGGGTACAGAAAAAAGTGAATTCATAGTATTAGAAGACATACTACAATATAAAGAAAAAATAGAAGAAGCTATAAAAAAAGGAAAACACTTTCTAATAACAGGTAACTCCTTAGAACTATTTGGCAACTACATAATCGATAATGACTCAAATAAACATGAAGGATTAAACATATTTCCATACTACACTATACACGAAGACTTTAGAATTGTAGGAAGTGTTGTATATAAATCAAAATTAATCAAAGAAAAAGTAATAGGGTTTCAAAATAGATGTGGAACAATATATGAAAATGATAAACCCCTATTTAAAGTAATTGAAGGAACAGGTTCTACTCTTGAATCAAAAAAAGAAGGATATCAATATAGAAACTTTTATGGAACTTATTTACTAGGCCCATTATTTATAAGAAATCCATACCTTACAAACTATTTAATAAAAAACATAATGAAAAACAAAAACAAAAAATACAAATTTAAAATGTACAACAGAACAACAGAAATAAAAGCATATAACACTTATTTAGAAAACTTTAATATCACAGAATAAAACTATCCAAACAGGATAGTTTTTATAAATCTCTAAACATCTAACTCTTCTTTAATATTATCAATACCCACAATATATCTATAATTTTTTCCATCTTTAAAGAATATCAAAGTAGGTTCATTAATACTTAACTCACTAACACTCTGAGCACTTGGATTACTAGTAGAACCCACTATACCTTTATTAAAAGGATTACTAAGATCAACTGAATAAATAGGTAAATGCTCATCTTTATTCTTATATTTTGCACCTAAACTACTAAGCACTATATTATTATTTTCGCTAAAATCAGCTAACATAACATAATACTCTTCATCTATTTTATTAAAAATAGAACCAACTAACGAATTCTCATAACTTATAACTGCAGGAGAAACCTCAGGTTTAATATAC
>CANORX010000069.1 GCA_947569225.1 uncultured Clostridia bacterium | reverse complement strand
GCTTTTAGAGAAGATTTATCATCTAATGTTCCTTTACATACAATACTATCTTTTGTAGTACTCATTGAAGAGCTAACTGAACTTGCTGTGTCAATAATTGTTTGGACTTTAGCTGTTTTGTCTGTTACTGATATTATGTGACCAACTAATCCCTTGTCTCCAATTACTGTCATGTTTTCTTGTACTCCATCTTTTTTTCCAATGTTTATTACAATAGTTTTTGAATAATTACTTATATCTTTTCCTATAACATATCCTGGTATTGTTTTGTATTCTCCATATTTTTCTGTTAAGTCTAGATATTCTTTTAGTGTTTCGTTTTGAGTTTTTATGTTTTCTAATTCTCTTAATGATTGTTCTAATTCACTGTTTTGTTCCTTTAGTTTTTTATTTTCTTCTTTTAGGTTATTAATGTCAGTAAAAAATGTATTGTTCCCACTTATTTTGTTTTTTAAATATGTTAGTCCATTTTGAATTGGCATAACTAAATTGCTTGCCGCATTTTCAAAAAATGAATTTTCAGAATCACCATTTGAAAATATGACTATTGCAATTAAAATAATTATGGTTATTATTATGCCTATCATTCCAGCTTTTTTACTTTTATACATTATCAAGTTCCTTTCTCCAAAATTATAATTTATAATTTAACTAAATTTTATTATTACATTAAACTTTTAATTATAACAATTGAATTATTTTTAACTGTTATTTTCTTTTTCTACTATTTATTAATACAGTTTTTAGTCTTTCTAAGTCTTCTAGTGTTTTACCTGTTCCCCTTACTACACAGTCTAAAGGCTCTTCTGCTATATATACTGGCATTCCTGTTTCTATGCTAAGTAACTTGTCCAAGTTTTGAATTAAGGCTCCACCACCTGCTAATACTATCCCTTTTTCCATGATGTCAGATGCTAGCTCTGGCGGTGTTTTTTCTAATGTTAGTTTTACAATTTCTACAATTTTGTTTACTGATTCTTTTATTGCTTCTTCAATTTGAGTTGATGTTATTTTCATGTTTCTAGGTAACCCATCTGCTAGGTCTCTTCCTCTTATTTCCATTGGAGTTTCTGTCATTAGTGGCATAGCACAACCTATTCTTTTTTTGATTTGTTCTGCTGTTGTTTCTCCAATTGCTAGGTTTAATTCATGTTTTATGTAACTAACTATGTCTTGGTCTAGCTCATCTCCTGCTACACGTAAAGAATGACTAACTACTACCCCTCCTAAAGAAATAACTGCAACTTCTGTTGTTCCTCCTCCAATGTCTACTATTATATTTCCACTTGGTTCTCCTACATCTAATGATGCTCCAATTGCTGCTGCCATTGGTTCTTCTATTAGGTATACTTCTTTTGCTCCCGCTTGTATAACTGATTCTTCTACTGCTCTTTCTTCTACTTCTGTTATTCCAGATGGGACCCCTACTACTACTCTTGGTCTTCCTACATTGTATCTTTTTCCTACTTTTTGGATTATATTTTTTAACATTAATTGTGTTGCCGTGAAATCTGCAATCACACCATCTTTTAAAGGTCTTACTGCTTTTATTTGTTCTGGTGTTCTTCCTAACATATCTTTTGCTTCATTACCTGTTGCCATTATTGCTCCCGTTTTTCTATCTATTGCTACAACAGATGGCTCTTTTAAAACAATTCCTTTTCCTTTTAAAGTTACTAATATATTGGCTGTTCCTAAGTCAATTCCAATGTCTTTTGACCCAAATGTAAAAAGTTTCATTTTTTTTCATTCCTTCCCATTCCATCATTATTTGTTTCTTTATCCAATTCTTCTGCTATTTCTGAAAATATGCTTGTGTATGATTGGTTTCCTATTATTAGATGGTCTAATAATTCTATTTGTAATAAACCGAGCTGCTTCATATAACCTATTAGTGAATTCTATATCTGCTGTACTTGGTGTTGCATCTCCTGAAGGGTGATTGTGTGCAATTATTATTTTAGGAGCTTTTATTTTAACTGGTTCATCTAATATATCTCTCATAGTTACTTCATTAAAGTTGTTTCCACCTATTGTTATGTCTCTTATTTTTAATATGTCATTTTTGTTGCTTAACATAACTAACCTTGCTACTTCTTTTCTCTCAAATCGAAATTCTTCCATAAATATTTTTGCTAGGTCTTCTGGGTTTTTTATATGTATTTTTTTGACACTTACAGGTAGAGCCATTCTAGTTGCTAATTCTCCTACTGCTTTTAGTTGTATGGCTTTTACTTTTCCAATTCCTTTTACTTGCATTAGTTCTTCTATACTTATGTTTCGTAAAAAATTTATTCCCTCTTGACTTGTAGTATTTAAGTTTAGTATTTTTTGTGCTAGTTGTACTGATGTTTCTTGTTTTGTTCCCGTTTTTATTATTATTGCTAGTAGTTCTGCATTAGATAATGCCTTTTCTCCATACCATTCTAGTTTTTCATATGGCCTTTCTAATTCTGGTAGTTCTTTTATTTTGATTGGCAAAAAAACCGTTCCTTTCTTGTCCTTGATTGCCCCTAGTTTTGGAAGTTGCGACACACAAGATATAATTACTACTTTTTCGCATTACCTCACTTAATTTGTATTATATTTTTTTGTATATGAATATTGCAAGTACCATTCCTATTATGCTTGATATACTTATTTTAAACATTAGTGCAAATGTTATTTTTACTACACTTAAGTCTAATGTTATTGGATTTTCTAACCCAAAGCTTTGACTATATGATAACCACCATAACCAGTCTACTTTTGATGCTAATTCTCCTAATAGTCCCCCAACTACTAGTCCTGATAATATAAACACTAATAATATCCATATATTTTTTTCTTTTGTTGCCATTTTATTTCCTCCATTTTTTTATTTTTTTATTACGGCTATTGCATTTTTATTCTACTTTTGGTATTATATCTTGAATTAGCAAAATTTTCAAGTAGATATGTAATATTTTTGTAACAATTTATAAAGTTATAATTCATATCTAAAATAATCTATACTTTGTGTAAGTATTTATATATTTTTTAGTTATCAATATAGCAATTAACTTTAAAACAAAACGTGTTGATGTTATAGGAAAATCAAAGATTTTTCCTATAACAGAACAAAAGGAGCATGATTAAAAAATTCTTTACTTTTTAGATTACTTTATATGCTCCGTCTTTGTTCGCCTACCAATTTTGCAAATTTATTACCAAAAATTGTGGCTTTCCATATAATAAAATAAGTAGTATAATATAATTAGTGATATTTAAGGAGGAAGTGCTTTTATGAAAATTGAAAAACTTACTGAAAACAAGATTCGAGTTATTATTCCTTCAGAAGAATTAGGCTTGAATACAAATAATATTAATGCTATGCATAAGGCATTTGAAATGCAAGAAGTTTTTTTAAATATTTTAAAAAAAGCTGAAAAGGAGGTTGATTTTCAGACAGATGGTTGTAAATTGTTAATTGAAGCTTTTTCTTCTTCAGAAGATATTTTTGTTTTTACTATTACTAAGTATTTACCTGAAAAGGATGAAAAGAAGAAAAAATTAATAGTAAAACGAAAGAATTATAATCAAGTAAATGATAAATATTCTATATGTAAATTTGATAGTTTTGATACATTTTGCAGTTTTTGTAATAGTGTTAAGTGTATACATAAATCCGAAAATGATAAGTTTATTAAAAATACTGTGTTGTATTTATGGAAAGATGTTTATTACCTTGTTTTTAAAAATATGAATATTAATGAAAAAGATAAAAATCTTATTTTTTCTACTTTGTCTGAGTTTGCTAAATTTGTTTCTTATTCTGATAATTTTGAAAGTAAATTACTAGAACATGGCAAAGTAATTATTAAAAAAAATGCTATTAATATTGGTATGAATTTGTTTGTTGATTGATTAACTGTTTTTTATAATTTTAATGTCCTTAGGTGAACTCTTCTATTTTAGAGTCTGCCTAAGGACATTATTTTTTATTTTAATATACATAGTTTTGTGGGTTATATGCTACCCCATTTAATCTTACTTCTAAGTGTAAGTGTGGACCTGTTGAGTTTCCTGTTGAACCAACTGCCGCAATTGTTTGCCCTTGTGATACTTGTGTTCCTGCTGATACATAAAGTTTACTGCAATGGCCATAATATGTTTGTACTCCATTTCCATGTGAGATAACTATCATGTTTCCATATGAACCTTTGTAACCAGAAAATGTTACTGTTCCTGAGGCTGCTGCTGCTATTGGTGTCCCTGTTGATGCTGCGATGTCTAAACCTGTATGTGATGATCTCCTAATACTACTTCTTACTCCAAATCTTGATGTTATTGTTCCTGATATTGGTCTTATTAGTGCAATTCCAATGCTTGCTTTTCCACTTGATGTTGTTAAATTTGTATTTACACTTCCTTTTGCTCCATATTTTGCTGTTCCATTTTTTGCAACTGATACTACTTTTGCTGGCTCTATATATAGCTTTGATATTGCTTCTTCTGTTGTAACTAAGTCTGCCATATTTTGTTCATATTTTTCAACTATTGATATTTTTTCAAGGTTTGAACTATTTTTTTCTTTTAGACCATTTACTACTTTTTCCGCTTCTTCAAAATTAGATACATATGCTTTTTCTTCTTGGTCTTCTAATACCGCATAATAACGATAATATGCTGTTCCTTGTTCTTTTACCTGCTCAAATATTTCTTCATCATTTGGTACAATGTCTTTTTTTAGTAAACATAGCTTGTATTCTGGAAGATTTGCAACTTGCACAAATGCTATATTTTTATTTTCTTCTTCTCCATTTTCTATGTATTCATTAATTTTATGTTGTAATTCTGATTTGTTTTCTGTATATCCAACTTGTTCTCCATTCATATATACACTATAAGTTGGTTTATATAAAAAACCAATTGCTCCTACAATTAAAAAGATAGAAATCATGAAAAGTACAATAAATTTTATACTTCTTTTGGTATGTACCATTACTTTTTTGAACATATCTACAATCAATCTCCTTTGTATTTTAGTTACTTTCATTTGAAATTATTATTGTAATAATATTGTAATATTTGTTTTTTTGCAAAGAGATTACTTGTCCAATTTCCGTAATTTTTTTTCCTTTTTAAAAGATTAGCTCTTTTTTATTTAATTTATCTCTTTTTTTCATTAGAACATTTCTTGAGCCATATAATTCTCTATTTATAACGAACAAAATGAGCATGATTAAAATTTTTGACCTTTTAGATTATTTTACATGATCCGTTTTTATTCACCTGCCAAATTTGCTTTAGCAAATTTGTGTAGAATGTGTTGTTATTGTATAGGTAAATCTTTGATTTTTGCTATACAATAATAAAAGATTGATATAATAAATATATATCAATCTTTTGATTTTTATATAGATATGTCCCAAATTTGACATTATTGTTGTAGTTCTGTTTTTACTGTACTGATTTCTGTTGTTGTTGCTTTTTGTGCTGGTACATAGTATCCTTTTGTTTGTGCTATTTTAAATAGCTCATATTGAAAACTTTCATCATTGTTTCTAATTTGTTGAAATGTTTGTCTTAGTTGCATATTTTCTGCTTCTGATATTGCAGTTTGATATGCTGTTAAGTCTGCTTTTACTCCTCCTAAGATGTCATTTACCATTGTTTTTTCGTCCATTTTTCTTTCCCTCCTTAATTTTAGTTATTTAAAAATGTCATTAATTTTTGTTTTGTGTTTAATGCATCTTGTGCTGATTTTGAAAATAGTTGTTTTATTTGTGGGTCAACTGCTTGTGATGAATAAGTATTTAGTTTTTGGTAAACTGTTTCATGTGCCCCTATTAGATGTCTTAAATGTTGTAAT
>CANORX010000068.1 GCA_947569225.1 uncultured Clostridia bacterium | reverse complement strand
TTAGTACTATTATTGTTAGTGCTATAAATCCAAAGTTTTCAAGTATTTTTGCTCCTATGTATGTGGCAGGTAATCCACCTATTATTGTGAATATAGAGTACAAGCTTACATTGTCTGTAGTTTTTTTGTCTTCGATTATGCTTAGTGCATAAACGTGTCTTCCTAGCCAATAAAATGTTAGGTATGACGCGAACAGTAAGCTTAAGAATATTAAAGAGAATATGTGGTGTGTTAATAGATTTAAGTATGTGTAAGTTAATGTGAATAAGACACTACTTATTAACATTAGTTTTGTGTATGAGTAAATTCTTCCTATGGTTGAACCTATATGTATTAGTACTGCACAAAAGATATATTTGCATATTAAAAATAGTATTATGTCATTTATACTAAAGCCTTTATTATATAGTATTAATGGTATAAATAGTTCTACTAGTAGTTTTGCAAAGCTAGTTATTGTTATAAATAGATTATATTTTTTTAAGTTAGACATAGTTTTTTATTCTACTTCCGTTCTGGTTTTTATTATTTCTAATTCTTCATATGTGCATAGGATACCCATTTTAGTTACTTTTATTCCATTTATTTGGTATGTTGTGGCTAGTTCTTGTTTTCCTAATTCTTTTAAATCTTTTGTGACTTTTTCTAATAAATTTTTTTCTATGTTTTCTGTTAATCCTGTGTGAAATTGATAGTTTTTAGTAAGAAATGGAGTTTGTACTTCTATTTCTATTATGGTTTTATTAATTCCTTCAAATAATTCGTTTATATTTTTAGAGTTTAAGTTTTTAAATTTGACATTATGATAGTTTTCTTTATAGATGTATACTTCTTTTTTTGCGTTTATTTTCGTTATAAATAAAAATAAAACTATTGTTATTATTAGAAGTGTGCTTAATAGTTTTTTCATTTTTCTCACCTATTTATAGTATTTCATTTTAATAGGTTTTTAAACTTCCAATTTTTGTTAATAGTTTTATTTTGTTATTATTCCTTTTATGTATCTATATATTAGTAGTGTGAATAATTCTGTTGTTTTGTATATTTTAGATATTATGTTTTGTTTTTCTAAGTATTTGTCTGTTTGCCATGTGGAGTTTTCTACGTTGTATTCCCCTTCATATATTAGGTATTTTGATAGGTTATTTGATATTTGTTTTATTGAGTAGTAATCTTTGGTAAATCCAGTGTTTTTACAGAATTCTTTTAGTATGTGTATTGTAAATTCAGAACATGTGTAGGCTTTTTCTACTTTTATGTTTTTCTTAAAAAAGTATGTTAATACATTTATATAATTATATATGTATTCTTCTTCATGTTTTTCTAAATTTTCTATGTATTTTTTTAGTTTTTTGTATTGTTTTGATGTAAGTGGGATTTTAAATATTTGTACTTTTGTTTTTTCGTTTCCTTCTATGAATCTTAGACTAGACTCTTTTACTAATCCTGCATAGAATGTGGAGTTTTTATGTTTTCT
This sequence comes from uncultured Clostridia bacterium, assembly GCA_947569225.1. Taxonomy (GTDB): domain Bacteria; phylum Bacillota_I; class Bacilli_A; order RF39; family UBA660; genus MGBC139354. The sequence goes on along the minus strand of CANORX010000068.1, from coordinate 4,376 downwards.
TGTGAATGAGTATAGTGTGTTAAAGTTTTTATCAAATGTTATGGAACAATGATTATATTCAAATTTAGTAAATTTTCTTATAATTTTACCAGTTTTTAGTGGTGTTTTTGTTAGTAATATGTATAAGTTATACTTGTTTTTCATATTTCACTTCCATTCTCTTTTTATTTACTAATTTTAAATTTGTTTAGTATTCTAAGAGTGTTTAATATTGTTAGTAATGTTACTCCAGTGTCTGCAAATACTGCAAATATCATTGTTGATAAGCCAAATATGCTTAGTGTTAGTATTGATGTTTTTACTAAAAATGCAAATATGAGGTTTTGTATTATTATTTTTCTTGTGTATTTAGATATTTTTATGGTTTTGGTTATGTTATTTAGGTTGTCATTCATTATTACTATGTCAGAGTATTCTACTGCAGATGAGGCACCAATGTTACCCATAGATATTCCTATGTCTGCTCTTTTTAGTACTGGAGTGTCATTTATTCCATCTCCTACAAATGCTACTAGTTGATCTTTTCCTGTTAGTTTTTCATATAGGTTATATTTATCTGTTGGTAATAGTTCTGAATGTATTTCATCTATGTTTAATTTTTTTCCTATAGTTTCTGCTATTTCTTTTTTGTCTCCTGTAAACATGTAAGTTTTAATGTTATTATTTTTTAGGTATTTTATACATTCCTCTGCATGTTCTTTTATTCCATCACTTATTTCTATGGACGCTACATGTTCACCATTTATGTTTAGGTGAAGTGAAGTATCTATGTTACAATTACATAATTTTTTTGTTCCTACTTTTATTTGTTTATTTTTTATTTTGTATGTTATTCCACTTCCTTTCATTTCTTTAAAGTTTTCTACGTCTTCATTTTTTATATCTTTATTATATAGTTTTATTATTGATTTTGCAATTGGATGGTTAGATAGTGATTCTCCTTTAGCTAGTATTTCTATTATTTCTTCTTCTTTGTATTTTGGGTTATGTATTTTTATGTTTTTTACTTCAAATGAACCATCAGTTAGTGTTCCTGTTTTATCAAATACTATTTTATTAATTTGTGATGTGTTATCTAGAAAGTTACTTCCTTTTATTAGTATTCCATTTTTACTTGATATTCCTATTCCTGTGAAATATGATAGTGGAACTGATATTGCTATTGCACATGGGCATGATATTACTAAAAATGTGAGTGCTCGGTAAAGTGATTCTGTGTGGTTTATGTTTGTTATAAGAGGCAGTAATGTGTATATAATTATTGATATTATTATTACTAATGGTGTGTAGTATTTGCTTATTTTACTTACTATTGTTTCTGTACGTGCTTTTTTGTCAGTGGCATCGTTTATTAATTCTAATATTTTTGCTACAGTTGAGTTTTCATAAGTGTTTGTAGCTTTGATTTCTATTATGTTTTCTGTGTTTATGCTTCCTGATAGTATTTTGTCATTTGTTTTTATGTTTACTAATTCTGACTCGCCTGTTAGTGATTTTAAGTCTAGGTATGTTGTTCCTTTTGTAACAATGCCGTCTACTGGTGCTTTTTCGCCTTGTTTTATTATTAGTGTGTCTCCTATTTTTACTTCGTTTACATCTTTTTTTATTACTTTATTTTCTTCTTTTATGTTAGCATAGTCTTGTTTTAAATCTACTAATGTTTTTATTGAGTTTCTAGATTTGTTGATGGCTTTTTCTTCAAGTATTTTTCCTAATAGATATAGGGATACTACCATTATTCCTTCTAGTGTTTCACCAATTATATAAGCGCCTATTACTGATATTACTATTAGTGCGTTTTCGTTTATGTTTTTGTTTTTTATTAGTGTTTTTATTCCAGATATGAATGGTTTATATGTTAGTATTAGTATAGATAAAAGTGTTAGTATTTTGTTTATATTTTCATTTACGTTTGTGTATAGTCCTATTAATCCTAGTAATATTCCTGTTATTAGTGCAGTTATGTGATATTCTTTTTTTATGTTTTCTTCTTCTGTTATGTATGCTTCTGGTTCTGTTTGTTTTATTATTTTATTTATGTCATTTATTTTTAGTGTTTCTGTTTCATATGTTATTTTTTTAGTTGTAAAGTTTATGTTTACGTTTTTTAGTAATTCGTTTTTGTTTAGAGTTTCTTCAAGGGCTCTAGAACAGTTTGGACAGTCTAAGCCATTTATTGTATATTTGTATTTTTTCATTTTTATACCAACTTTCTAAATAAATCCATTACTTCATTTATGGATTCTAATTTGTTATTTTTTATGTCTTCTACCATACATGTTTCCATGTGTGATTTTAGTAATTCTTGGCCTAGACTTTTTAATGATTTTGTTACAGCGGCTATTTGTATCAGTACTTCTTCACAGTTTCTATTATTGTTTACCATTTTGTTTATTCCTCTTATTTGGCCTTCTATTTTGTTTAGTCTTTTTGTGTATGCTTCGTTTTGTTCTTTTGTTCTTTTTTCTTCTGTTATCATTTTATCACCCATTTAATTATATACCCCCTTAGGGTATGTGTCAACTATTATATTTTATTCTTTTTTTGTTGTTTGTTTCCTTTCTGTTTTGTTATTTATGATTTTTTGATATAATTTGTTATAAGGAAGTGATAATATGACTGATGATTTAAAGAAGTCAAATAGTAAGGGTGATTTGCTAATACCTATTATTTTGGGGGTTATTATTGTTATTTTACTGTTTTTAGGTTGTACTTTTTATTTTTTGTCTAATAGTACTAGTAGAATAGTGAGTAAGGTTGTTAATTCATTATATGATGATTATAAGAGTAAGTCTGATAGTATGATTCAATTTGATTTTGAAAGTAATCCCTATGTGATTGATGGAGATATAGTTATAGATACTAATATTTCTGGATTAGAAGAGTTAAAAAATGATAAGTTAAAGTTTAGGATGGGTCTTGATTATGAGAATGAAAAGTTATTAAGTAGTTTTTCTTTTATTGAGTATAGTAATCCACTTGTTAGTTTGGTTTATTATTATGTTGATAGTAATTGTTATGTTAAGATAGATGATTATGATAAGCTTGTGAAAACTCAAGATGAGTTTAGTTTTGATGAGATTTTTAATAGTGATTCTAGTAAAAAGGAAGATTTGGATTATGTTATTTATGAGTTTAAAAATATATTTTTAGATTCTTTAGATAATAATTCATTTAAGAAAAGTAGTGATACTATTGAAATAAATGGTAAAAAAGAGAGTGTTAGTAAGTTATCTTATAGACTTAGTGAAGAGAATGTTAAAAATTTAAATGAAAATATTTCTAAAGGTATTCTTAGTAATGATAAGTTATTAGAGAAGTTAAGTAATCTTACTCAAAAAGATATTGAACATTTAAAGAATATTTTAGGTTCTATTGATAATATGACTTATGAGGATTCTGGTGAGATTAGTTTTTATGTTCAGTCTTCAAATAAGCTTAGAATGATAGAGTATTCTAATGATGATACAGTTATGAGTGCTATTTTTGATGATGGTATAGAAAAAGTTAGTGTTAAAAATGGTTTATATGAAACAGATTTTACTATTAATAGTTTTAATAAAGAGGTAATTGATATTGATTATGTGATTAATTATGGAACGCCTATTTCAGGTAGTATTTTGCTTACTAATGAAGAAATTGGTGAGGACAAGTTTCAGTATTCTACAGATTTTTCTATTAATCTTTTAACTTATAGTTTAAGTGTTAAGGGTAATTATGTTATAGAGAGTGTTGATAATATTTTTGATCTAGATACTTCTAATTATGTTGATATTGAAAATTTAGATGTTAATGAGTTAAATACTATTATGGAAAATATATCTGATAAGATAAAAAATTCTAATCTTGTTAAGATTTTAAATAATTTTGCAGGTGGTATGAATTCAATGATGTAAAAAAGAACTAGTTATTTAGTTCTTTTTTTATTCTTTTATTATGTTTTTACTACTTATGTATGTGATTATAAAGTATCCTCCATATATTAGTATTAGGAATATTGATGTTATTATGATAGATATTAATAGTTTTTGATTTCCTATTGTTTCTAAAATGAAGTTACAGAATATTATTCCAAATATGCTATGTATTATTGCTATTATTAGTGGTATTAAGAAGAATATTCCTATTTGGTTGAATAGTGATTTGTTTCCATAATATTTTTCTATTTTATCGATTTTTAAAATTGTTTCCATTTTTTCTCCCTTCAGTAAAGATGGTAGTGTGTAAGGTTTATACCACTACCACTTGTTTTTCTCTTATATTTCCTAGGGTTAACCCTAGGATTTCTTTTACTCTCTCTTTTTGATTTTATATATTTTTTTATATTTTAGTCTATCAAAAAATGACAGTTACCTGTATAATGATTATTGTAAGAA
>CANORX010000067.1 GCA_947569225.1 uncultured Clostridia bacterium | reverse complement strand
AAATTTATTTACTCTTATTAATCTTTTTATAAAACAAAATAACGAAAACCAAAACAGAAATAGCTACTATTGTCCCCAAGATAATAACAATAACTTCTGTATCAAACTCAGCATTACCACTAGCAATAGCCTTACTTTCATTAACTTTTACTTCTTCTTTATTATCATTACTATTATTAACTATTGCATTATGATTTCCACTAACAGGCTTATAAGTACCATTAATAACCTCACTAACTACATCTACCCTATTCTTATCTTCATACGTAGACTTAATAAGATTTATAATAGCCTCACTCTTAGAAGAATTATATCCAGAAAAAAACTTATCACCTATAACAATAAAAGGAACTCCCTTACTCTCAAAATTTAAAGCTTTAGCAACTTCATTCTTCAAATAATAATTATCGGCATTACCTCTAACTTCATAACTAATTAAATTAAAATACTCTCCATAATCTTTCACTAAAGTATCACTAACAAACTGCAAAAAATTCTTACAGTGACTACAACCATTACCTCTAAAAAGATAAACATTCACCTTATCATCACTAGTCTCATAATCACCTAAATCATAACTAATACCTTCTTCTTTAAAACTCTCCTCAATACTTTCACTAACATAATCACGTGACTCTGCACTAAACATAAGTGGAAAGCAAAATAACACAAATACAAATAATAAAAACTTTTTCATATCTTCTTAACCTCTCTATAATAATAAAACAAAAAACACATTTTTACAACTACTAATTCAATATGTTTCTATTCCTTATCCTTTTTATTTCTTTCAATATGATAAAAATACTGAATAGCAAGCCCAGAATAATCTTGAAAAATATCTCTCATATAAATACTAATATCTTTAATATTATCTTTAACATCATAATTTTCACTCACGAAATGCCTAACCCAAGTATCTACAGGATAAACATCAAACCTACCATATCCAAACATTAAAATACAACTAGCAACCTTAGTTCCAATACCTTTAATACTTGTAAGTTCATCTAAAGCATCAATAGAACTAATTTTATCTAATCTCTCTAAAAATAAATTATCACTTTCTAACTTATCCAAAGCATTTCTAATATACTTATCCCTAAAACCTACTCCAATTTCTCTTAACTCTTCTAAACTAATATCTTTCATCTCCTCATAAGTAGGAAACAAAAAATACTCTTCACCTCTAAAAAGAACTCTTTTACCATAAAGCTTAGATAACTTATCTACACTCCCAATAATTCTCTTAACATTATTATTTTGACTTATAATATATGTAACAAGCATCTCAAACTTATCCTGATTTAAAATCCTATAACCATCACAATAATAAATATTATCATTTAAAACCTTATTCTTTTTAGCTAAAAACAAATTTATACTATCATAATCTCTTTCTAAATCCAAATATCTTTTAACTACACTATCCAAATCATTTAAATTATTACTATCAAGAATTAAAAACTCATCATCTTCTTTTATATTAACAACCCTATCACTAAGAACAATAGTAAAAGACCCATCACTTTCTAAAGCCATTCTAAAACATTGTCCACTAAATAAAGTATCATACAAATTTATACCACATCTATCTATCTTCATAAAACTCCTCAACAAAAACAATTATACCAAAGAAATAGAAAAATAGTACTAAAAACTTAAATCACATGATATAATAATTACATAAAAGGAGAGATAACCTAAAATGAAATTAGTAGTTTATAACACATTAACAAGACAAAAAGAAGAATTTAAAAGTATTAACGGTAATCATGTCGGAATGTATGTATGCGGTCCTACAGTATATGGATATCCTCACTTAGGACATGCTAAAAGTTATGTGTGTTTTGACGTAATATATAGATATTTAAGTTACTTAGGATACAAAGTTAAATATGTACAAAACATAACTGACGTAGGACACTTAGTTGGAGACATAGATGAAGGAGAAGACAAAATAGAAAGACAAGCTAAACTAGAACAAATAGATCCTGTAGAAATAGCATACAAATATGAAAACATTTACTTTGATGCAATGGCAAGTCTAAACGTATTAAAACCATCAATAAGTTGTCGCGCTACTGGACATATAATTGAAATCATTGATATGATAAAAACTCTAATAGAAAAAGAATATGCATACGTAACAGAAGAAGGAAACGTATACTATGACATAAAAAAATTCAAAAATTACGGACAACTTTCAAACAGAACACTTGACGAAACACTAAGTGGAGAAAGAATAGAAATTGCCTCTGACAAAAAATCTAACGAAGACTTTGCACTTTGGAAAAAAGCAGAAAACGGACACCTTATGAAATGGCCATCTCCTTGGGGTCTAGGCTATCCAGGCTGGCATGTTGAATGTTCAGTTATGAGTAAAAAATACTTAGGAGAAACATTTGACATACATGGAGGAGGAATGGACAACATATTCCCACATCACGAATGTGAATTAGCCCAAAGTGAAGCAGCTAATGGAAAAAAATTTGTAAATTACTTAATTCATAACAACTTAGTAACCGTTAATGGACAAAAAATGGGAAAATCATTAGGAAATTTTATAACACTATCAGATTTATTTAAAGACTTTGACCCTATTGTTGTAAGATTCTTTATACTACTTAACCATTACAGAAAACCAACAGACTTCAACAAAGAAAGCCTTGAAGAAGCAAAGAAAAATTATGAAAAACTAACAAACAGTGTAAATAATTTAAGAAGTGCTTTAAAAAATATTGACGACGAAAATAAAACAGACGAAACTGTCGATAAATTAAAAGAAAACTTTATAACCGCCATGTCAGATGACTTCAATACAGGATTAGCAGTAAGCTATCTATTCGAAGCTAGTAGACTTATTAACAAAGAACTAACAGAAGACAAAAACATTACAAAACTGCTAGCATTAAATAACTTCATAACTGAATGTGCTGAAAACATACTAGGACTATCATTTAAAACAAACAAAGAAAACTCTAAAGAACAAGAATTAATTGAAATAATTAACAACATAAGAAACAAATATAGAGAAGAAAAAAACTATGAAGAATCAGATAAAATAAGAGACGAATTAAATAATTTAGGAATATCACTAAATGACAGAAAATAAGAAACTATAATGAAATAACCTCATTATAGCTTTTTTAATTATAAAACTAACTAATCTCTTCTCTAATAAAATTCTTATGCTTTTTAATAAAATACATTAAAGCCAAATCAAACTCATCATTATCCTTTAAACCTTCATAAAAAACTTTACCTTCTCTTGCAACAATCTTTCTTATACAAAAATCTTTCATATCATCAACATTACTAAGATAAACATAAGTATTTCCATTGCACTCTATCTTATCTATTTCCATATAATCCTTATTATCAATATTACCAACATCTACATTCATGACAAACTAGCTCCTTTACTTTGTGCCTTTATAATATCATAAATAACTTGTGCATTACTATCACTAGCTTTTTTAAACATCTCCATAGAAGGATTACCATTACTATCCACATACCCATTCTTAATTAAATAGCCATTTAAACTATCAACATCTCTAAACGCACTACTAACATATTGATTAAAATACTTACCTTCCATATTAGAATAAAATCTCAAATAATAAATAACTGCATCTATATTACTAAGTCCATTAATCCCAACATTATTATTTAAATTATTTCCCATCTCATTACAAACTGAGCACAAAGCATAATCAAAAAGAGAACTATCCAAACTTAACAAATCCTTAGCAATCCCTTCTTGATCATAAAAAACAACATCACCATTTCTACGAGTATTTTGCCCTAAAATAGTATGAGGTTTAAAATCTTCAACCTGTCTAATAACAGCATAAATCTCTTTAGACATATTTTCCATTTTCAAAGGACTATTAAATTCTATTGCCTTATCTAAACCAAAAGAAGCAACTGTAATAACAGAAACTAATAAAACACCAGAAATTATTTTTTTTAAAACATCAACATTAACCTCTCTCTGTTTTGTCTTTCTCTCCACTGATAAAACATTAACACTAAAATCTCTAACTTTCTCTAAATCTAAAACTATCTCTTCTCCTACTTTCATATTTTTAAATGCTTCCCCAACATTTACACCTTCAATATACAAATTATCCATTTACCTCATATCCTTTATCTTAATATATAACATAAAAAAATATAGGTCAACTTAATAAACAAAAGTTTACAAAAAAGTACAGTAAAAAGTTTTAATATAATAGCTCTTAACTTAAATAATTTGGGTATACCTAGTCCATCTAATTTAAAATGGTATCATGCATCAGTACGAAGAATAATCACCAATGAAAAATATGTAGGCGATTTAAAAACTGGAAAATATTATACCGAAAATGTTTTAACCCATAAAAAGAAATTGAATTATGGAGAAAAAGAACAATATTTTACTTCTAATCATCACGAACCAATTATCTCTCGTGAGTTATGGGACAAATGCCAAGAAATACTAACTATCAGAAGTAAAATCATCAAACCAAGATGGTAACAGAGATAAGTTTAGTCGTAAATATGCTTTTAGTAGCAAAATCTTTTGTGGAATATGTGGAGAGAGATTTATCAGACGTTCTTATAAAATCAGAAGTAATAATAAAGAAGTAGCTTATTGGGTTTGTCGAAGTCATCGTAATAAAATTGAATGTTCCAACTTAATTCATTATAAACAAGAAGAATTAGAAGATATATTTGTACTTTCTTACAACAAACTATTTCAAGATAGTGATAAATACATCAATTCATTTATGAAAAAAGTAAATGAAGCAATCAATAACAATCAAGATTATAATAATCAAAAGAAGATTAAGGAAGAAATTTCTAAGCTAGAAAATAAGTTATCTAATCTTATTGATTTACAACTTGAGGGCTCTATTTCAAAGGAAATACTAAATCAGAAAAATCAAGAGATTTCAAACAAAATCAAAGAGTACGAACAACAATTAAAAGATACTGACAATATAGAACTCAATAGAAAACAAAAACTGAAACAAATTGATAAAATATCTAATACTGGTGTTAGAATAGATATATAGACACGAAAATCTTTCCAAATGGTATAATAGTAATACCAATAAGAAGGAGGGAGTGTCAATGACAAAGGAGAAGAAAAGTTATGATGAAGAATTCAAAAAGACAATAGTAAACTTGTATGAATCAGGAAAAAGAATGGCAGACTTATCAAGAGAATATGGCGTATCTCACACTAATATAAGAAACTGGATAAATAAATATGGAACTATAACTACATCAACAGGAGAAGTTACTAACAATGATGAAATAATGAAGTTAAAAAAGAAAAATAGAGAACTAGAATTGGAAGTAGAAATATTAAAAAAAGCAGTAGCCATATTCTCAAAGAAATAACAGATAAGATAGAATTTATTAACAACAACAAATACAACTATGATATTAGACTGTTATGTAAATGCTTAGGAATACACCACTCAGTTTATTATTATCATTGTAAGCATACAACTAATTCCTATAAGGAATCCAATAGAGAATTAGATGTAGAAATAACAAGGATATTTAATGAATCAAAGTGTAGATATGGTTCACCTAAAATAACTAAAGTGTTAAATAACAATGGTTTTAAAGTGAGCCAGAAGAGAGTTGCTAGAAGGATGAAATTCTTAGGTCTTAGAAGTATAACAGTTAAAAAATTTAATCATGCAGGTAAGTCAAAAACAGATGTTACTAAGGAGTTTTCTAACTTGTTAGAACAAGATTTTACAACTGATAAACCAAGTCAAAAATGGGTTGGAGATATAACATACATATATATTAAAGAAACAGGGTGGACTTACCTAGCGATAGTAATGGATCTATTTGATTTAAAAGTAGTTGGATGGAGTTATGG
>CANORX010000066.1 GCA_947569225.1 uncultured Clostridia bacterium | reverse complement strand
TATACTAAACCTCGTGTATATAATGGCATGGAGGTTCCTAGCGTATTAGTTAGTGGAGATCATAAAAAAATAGAAGAGTATAGATATAGCGAAAGAGTTAGAATAACTAAGGAAAGACGTCCTGATATTTTAAAGTAGGTGGGTTTTATGATTTATTTGAAAAGGAAAGTAAAGAAATGTAAGTTTAAGGAAATGGGAGAGTTAGTAGGTTTAGAACTTAAACCTAGGGGATCTAAGGGAGTTATGAAAGTTAGGGCTATTTTAATATGCGATGAAGATATGAAAAATAAGTATATTAGAAGACAACTTGATAAGAAATTTTCTAATGTTTGTGATAAGATATATAATTTTTTGATAAGTGAAGATGATTCTGAGGATGGAGTGAAAGCTTGTCTTGGTGAGATAGAAAAGTTAAAGAGTGTTATTTTTAATAAGTATAAAGAACATATGAAGAATAAGATGTATAAGGAATTCCTTGCTAAGATTGTGATTGCAGAAAAAGAGTTTAGAGATAAGTATAGAGAAAAAGAGTTTTTTACTAAGTTAATTAATGATACTTTTAAGAGTTTTAATAATGTAAATGTTCCTGTTGAAGAAATGGAAAAGGGTAGAAGTAGGTAAAATTAATAGTGAAATTGTAATAGTTAATAGTGGTTCTATATCTAAGCTTTAAAAGATAGTTTGTATGATTGGGAGATAATTTATGGTTTTTAGTAAAGAGTTTAGTAGTTTTATTTTAGAAAATTTTAAAAGAGAAGACTATAGTGATAAAGTATATTTAGAAGAGTTTAGAAAGCTTTTAGTGGTTTTTAATGAGATGGATTTTTTAGTTCAAGATATAATTTGTGGTGATTTAAAAGAAAGTGATGTTTTAGCTATTTATTATAATAAAAGTATAGTTTTTGATGTAAATAAAATTAATGATTATGTAAAAGATTTAAAGTCATATGGAATTATAAGTTCAGAGTTTAATAATTTTTTGTCTTTTATAATTCCTCAGATATTAATTCATGAAGTAAGTCATGCTTATCAAGATTTAGTTACTATAAATGGAAAAGATTTGTGGAGTAAAATACTTAGAGATTCTGCTCGTATTTATTCTGGCGATCTAAGGCTTAAAACATGTATGCCTAGTGTAGAAGATAGGCTACTTGGTGAAAAATTATATAATATGTATCATTATTTATTTCCAGGAGAAAGAGAAGCAGAAATGATTAGTTTTGATTTTATGAGAAAACTTTATGGAAAAGCATTTTTAGATGATATTATTGGTATTATGGATTTAGAGTCTATTTACCATAATATATTTATTCAAGGGTATGCTTTTTATAATAATGGTGAAGTTACTTGTCCTTTAAGAGAGTTTTATAGTGTTAGTGGTAATATTGATGTTTATAATACTTTTGATTTTAGTGAATATGATGTTAGTACGAGAGAGATTTATGGTATGCCGCTTACTAGAAAAGAGTTTGATAGCGAAAGGTTTAAAATTTTAAAGTTTTAATACTTGTAAAAACGTAAATAATATGTTAATATATAGGTGCTTAATCCGCTGATATTTTATTATGATTAAAAATATGCAATGAAGGAGAGATATGATATGAATTTAATCGATAAGATTAATAAGAAACAAATTAATCCTAATGTTCCTGAGTTTAGAGTGGGAGATACTGTTAGAGTAGACGTTAAGATTAAAGAAGGTAAGAGAGAGAGAATCCAAGCTTATGAAGGTGTTGTGACTGCTCGTAAGGGTGGAAGCGTATCTGAGACATTTACAGTAAGAAAGAAAAGTGGAAATGTTGGTATTAATAGGGTATTTCCTGTAAATAGTCCTTTAATTGATAAGATTACAGTTGTTAGAACTGGTAAGGCTAGACGTGCTAAACTTAATTTCTTAAAGGGAATAAAGGGTACATTTAAATTTAAAGAGAGAAATTAGGAATTCCTAATTTTTTTTTTTGATAAATTGTTGTATAATGGTTAAGAAGATATTTTAATTAAAAGAAGAGGATAAGTTATGGAAGAAAATAATAAAGTGAGAAAGTTTTTTAAAGAGTTGATTCCTTATGTTGTAATAGTTGTTGTTGTTGTTTTGTTAAGAATTTTTATAGTAACTCCTGGTGTTGTTAATGGGGAGAGTATGGAGGATACTCTTTATGATGGAGATTTTGTTTTAGTTAATAAGATTGGACTTTGGTTTGGAATAGATAGATTTGATATTGTTGTAGTTAAGTTAGAGAATGATACTATTATTAAAAGAGTTATAGGTTTGCCTGGTGATACTGTTAAATATTCTAATAATGTTTTGTATGTAAATGATCAAAAGATTGATACTCCAATAAAGTTTGAGGTTACTGATGATTTTACAATGGTGGCTAGTAAGGATGAATATATAGTTTTGGGTGATAATAGAAATGTAAGTAAGGATAGTCGTGTTATTGGTCCTGTTAAAAGAAAACAAATTAAGGGTAAAGTTAATTTGATATTATATCCTTTTGATGATTTTGGTTTTATAAGGTAGGAATGTTGTATGATGATAATTGATGGTATAGAAGCAAAAGCAGATGAGGTTATAATTAGTCCTTCTAGATGTAAGATTAATGGTGAGTATGTAGAAACTAATAATATAGAAGTTATTTCTAAAGATGGTGAGTGTCATTTTTGTTTTTGGACACTTATACCTTTTGAAGAGTTTAATAATCTTAAATTAAATGAAAAGGTAAGTATAATGGATAAAATAGATAGTTATGATTTAAGTTTAACTATTAAAGATAGTTTTTATATTGCGAGTGAAGAGAATAGTGAGGTGTATTTTACAAAGATAGATAAAGATACTTTTAGATTAAATGTTTTGATTACTGATTTTGATGATAATGTAGTTTCAAGTGATGGTAATCTAGAAAAATTTGTAATAGATACAATTGTAATGAAAAAATAGTTTTGTACTAAATTTTTTTACTAAAATTGTATTTTTTTCTTGACATTTCTCTGTCTGGGGGGGTATTAGATAAACTGATATACGTGAATGGGGGTTAAAATGTGAGTTTATATTTAGGAAAAGAAGCAGTTAAAATGGGCGACAAGTATGTTTATAAAGACAATAGAACTGCAAGACTATGGTACTTGAAAGCTTTAGAAGATACAATAAGTAGAAATATAGCTCTTAGAAAATTACTTGAGTTAGAAAGAAAAATGGGAAACTATAAAATGGCTAGAGAGTACGCTAATATGCTTTTAGATTGTAGGGATGTAGAGGCTTACTATTTTTTAGGTAAAGTTGAGAGTATAGAATGTAACTATTTAACGGCTTTAGATTATTATAGTAGAGCTCTTTCTAGTAATTATTCTGATTTAAAGCAATTAGTTAATTTAAAATTTATAGCTAATATTTATACTCAACTTGGAGAGTTTTTAATTGCTAGGAGAATGTATGAAACATTGATTTTAAATTCTAGTTCTAGAAATATAGGATTATTAGAACTTATAAATTTAGATATTATAGAGGGTGACTTTAAACATGGATTAAAACTTTGTGAAAAACTTGATGTTAATTGTAAAGAGTACAAAGATACATTTCGAAGTTATTATTCAATTTTAATGTATAATTTAGGAAGAATAAATGAACTTAATTCAGAAGAGTTTGAACATTCGTTTACATATAACAGGTTAATATCTAATGATGAAAAACTACTTTTAAAACATTTAGTTAAGCACTGTAAGACTAGTGATTTGATAGAAATTATTTTTGATTCAAAAGAAACAGTTGATATGATTTTAAGAGATATACCTAATATAATAAAAAATAATAATCCTGTGTATTTTACAGGAAGTTTAATATATAAGAGTAAACTTAATTATAATATTGGAACATATGATGGTAAACCAATAGATGGATTAGCAGTAGTGATGCAAAATGATAAAGTATTTACTATGTATCCTTTATTATTATCAAGTGAGTTTGATAAAGAGGGAATGATTTATAGTGAAAGTTTAAGTAAAAAGCGAAGTATGGGGGTAAGAAAATGATAAGTGAAAATAATTTAAAAGAAATGATGGATATGTATGTTCGTGAGGGAGAGTTACATACCAATAAATTAAATGATTTAGGTTTTGTGTCAGGTGATTTAACTAAATTAGTGCATGAAAGTAATGTTTTAGAAAGAGAAAAAAGAGGTATTTATAAGGTAAATAGTGAAGAGTTATTTAAGTATGCTAAAGAGTTAATTCTTCAAAATGATTTGGAAAGTGCTTTTAATATTTTGCATAGATGTTATTTAGATGATAATACTAATATAGAGTGTGTTTATAATTTGTTTATGGTTAGTATTTTGACTGATAATTATGATATTTCTATGAAGTGTTTAAGAGTTTTGTTAAATGATACAAGTAATATTTATAATTCAAGTGATATTAATTATTATTTTTGTCTTTTGGGACTTGCTAATAAATTACCTTTAGAGTTAATAGAAATTTTTAAGTTAATCAGATTTGAAGATATTCAAGTTTTAACAGGTGATAAAGATAGAGATATTCCTATAAATAGACTTAGAAGAAAAATAATTGATGGGAATTTTAGGAGTTTAGAGATTTTATCAGAGAAAAATTCTTTAGAATTTAAAGTAGAAGAGAAATTGTTAGATATTATTTATAAAAAACAATTTTCTGAAAAAGATCATTTTTTTGACTTAGTTATAGATAAAAAGCTCAATGAAGCATTAAGGTATCTTACTAATGAAATATCTTATAGAAATTTGAATAAATCAGAAAAATATTATGTAAAACTTATTAGCAGTTATTTTGATATGGAGAGAACTTTAAAGTTGCCTATTCTTAAAAAATTAGAATATTCTGATATTTGGGATGCGATTGATAGCAATAATTTTAGAGCTGCTTTTAGACTACAAAAGGAACATTGTCAAGAAAATAATCTACTTCCTCGTAATAATTTAATGTATTTATTACTAATAGAGGTTAATGAGATGATAGATGTAGTTAAAGGTTTAGAGAATGATAAAAGTGCTTCAAAAGAACCTCAACAAGTTACTGAAGTAGAGGAAGATGTTAATACAAATGTGGATGTAACAATAGAAATGATTCTTGAGAGTTTGATTAATAATGATATTGATAAGGCATTTTTATATATTAATTCATATCTTGGTGATAAACAAGAGTATGAATATGTTGTAAATAATCTTATTAAGATTAGTGTTTATGAAAACGATATGGCATTTAGTAAGCCTATGATGGCTATTTCTATGATAAAAACTGATTCTTTTAGGTTTGAAATCTCCGAATATGTTTTAAGATTTTATGAGAGTTTAGCTAGGAAAAAATTTGAAATAGCAGGAGTTTATTTGGATATTTTGGATAAAGCTAAGGCGCAAAAGCATTCTCAGTTAGCTATTAAAGGTATGAGAGAGGTTTTAGATCGTGCTAGTAATAAAAGTAATGATAAAATTGTGAGATCTGATTTTGATTATGTTAAAGATGATACAAAGGGTCAGTATACTTTTGAAGATTTAAATATAGGTTATAGTTTGGAAGATTTAGTTAATAGGGGAATTATTTTAATTGATAGTAATAAATTTAGAATAAAAGATTATATTGAAATTTTGAAATCATTTTCATATTTAGATTGTTTTGTAATTGAACTAGATGGTATAAAAAAGATTGTATTTAGATATAAAGATGTTGGGAATGTAAATAGTCAAGAATTTTTAGTTACTTTATTTAATAGTGGAGAAAGAAATTTTATATTGGGAAATTATGTTGCTGCTCTAGATAATTATAAGAAAATACTTTCTAAGTCATTTGTTGTTAATTCAAGTCTTTATTATAGGATAGGTATGATATATCTTAAGTTAAATAAAAAGGAATATGCACGTGATTATTTTATGGTAGCTAAGGCTATTAGTAAAATGGAGAACTTTAGTAGTATTAATTATGATTCTATTTTAACTATTCTAACTGATGAGGAAGAAAATCAGGTGAAGAAAATTGTAC